>NZ_PGCK01000002.1:0-300000 GCF_021023085.1 Methanooceanicella nereidis
CGATACAAACCAACTAGCATACGCAAACAAACACAACGTACACCAGCCAGAAAATATCGAACAACCAACCAAACATCAGAGATCGCGATAACACCAACAAACAGGTGCACCCCTCGACTCCTCACTATTAATGTAATCATTCCCGAAAATTCTCGGGAATCTTATATTAGTTATGATTCTATATATATCTTTCGTCATTGCGTTTATTTGACGAAATCAGGGCATAATTATACGACATTTATTAAAATATCGTATTAATGTCCTCGTTTTGCCGCGTTGCGTTTCATTTCGCAGCGCGCGAGATTCTTGTAATAGAACTCTTAGTATTTATACCTTTCCAGACATCATTGTCCGGAAATTTTAAGGGTTCTATATCCATGCCAGGCATGGATAAAAGGAGGTGATCTTTTGACGCGATCGCTTTGTATCGCGCGGGATGTAATAATCGTTGTTAGTATATAAGCATTTCTCTTTCGAGTGTCATGCTTAAACTTTGAACGATCTATCCAACAATGTCAAACGTCATTCACGTATGAATGCGCCCTTAACATTGAGCGAACCCTTATAATGCTATCAAAGGTATATATAGCTTTCGATGTTGGACTCTAATCGCTTGGCAACCGGATATATCCTTCATAAATAATACCGCGGATAGTATCAACGGTCACCTTCATCCCGTCATTTAATATTGACGTTGCATTCTTGACGCCCACGACTACGGGAATTCCGACCTCCCTTCCGATTATCGCGCTGTAGGAAGTAAGGCCTTGCTCCTCGGTAAGTATGGCGCCGGCCTTCCTGATCTTCTCGATCTTATCAACGTCGGCCTCTTTAATGACAAGTATATTCCCTTCTTTTATCTTATCAAAGTCTTCAGTTTTGACCGCCTTGACGACAGTGCCTTTAACTATATTCTTACCTATACCCAATCCTTTAGCCAGCTCTTTAGCGACCACATGTATCTTCATTATATTTGTGCTGCCGGGTATACCGACCAGTATGCCGGCAGTGATGACAACCAGATCGCCAGTATGCAGATAGCCTTTTTTAAGACAGTTTTCAATAGAGTCGCTGATCAGGCGATCTATGTCGGGCTCTTCACCGATCTTGATAGGGAATACTCCCCATGACAGTGTTAGCTGGCGCATAACCTTCTGGTCGGTAGTTACCGCAAGTATCGGAAGCTGTGGACGGTACTTGGATACCTTCCTTGCAGTAAATCCGGTCTGTGTCGCCGTTATGATCGCCTGTGCCTTAAGGTAGCGGGCGGATTCCGTGGTAGCGAAAGCCACTGAGTCTGTTATGGATAAAGATGGTTTTGGCGTTTTGGCGGCTATGGCCTGCTTATAGCAATCCGAGTCTTCAGTGTTCTTTGCTATCAATGCCATGGCCTTAACGGCCTCTAAAGGATATTCCCCGAAGGCTGTTTCGCCGCTAAGCATTAAAGCGTCAGTACCGTCGAACACGGCATTAGCGACATCGGTCGCTTCGGCCCGCGTCGGCATGGGGTTCCTTATCATCGAATCGAGCATCTGGGTGGCCGTGATCACAGGTATGCCCTTTGCGTTACATTTAGAGATGATCATCTTCTGGACGAGCGGCACCTCCTCCATAGGTATCTCTATCCCTAGATCTCCGCGAGCCACCATTATCCCCTCTACGACGTCGATGATACTGTTGATGTTCTTTACGCCCTCGTGTTTTTCTATTTTTGCGATTATCGGGATGTCGGCACTGTTGTCTTCCATTATCTTCCGGAGGTCCAGAATATCATCCGCGCTTCGCACGAACGACATGGCCAGCATATCGACGCCCTCGTCGATCCCGAATAAAAGGTCTCTTACGTCCTTGTCCGTTATGGATTTCGCCTTTATCGAAGTATTGGGCAGATTAATGCCTTTTCTTTCCTTTAGCTCTCCGCCTCTGATCACACGCGTGATAATATCCGTTCCCGTCACGTTTTCGGCTTTTAGCTCTATCAGCCCGTCATCAATAAGCAGTGTCTGCCCCTTAGATACTGACGAAGGGAGCTCTTTGAACGGTATGTTCACCTCATGGCTGTCGCCAGGGACGTCCCGGGCGGTCAGCACATACTCTTCCCCTGGTTTAAGTATCACTTTCTCTTTTAGCGTCCCTATCCTTATCTTAGGCCCCTGCAGGTCCATCAGTATGCCCACAGGCACATCGAGGGCTTCTGACACATAGCGAATGTTCTTAATTGTTTTCCGGTGATATTCATGGTCCGCATGGGACATGTTAAGCCGGGTGACATTCATGCCCGCCTCTATCAGTTTCTCGAGCTTTTCCTGCGTATCGCAGGCAGGGCCTATCGTGCATACTATCTTTGTCTTTCTCATCGGTCGACCATCCAGAATAGATAAGAGATACTATTATAAAAATTACAACAATGGACATAAATCTATCCAAAATATATTGCATAGCATCTATCGGTTAAGATCCCGTGCCGGACATCTATACCGGACCTATAATGCAATGTCACGTACGTATAGTCGGAGAATATAGTAGATTTGGATCAACTTCCCGGGTATTGCTTAAGTATTCAAGGAGAGAAAGGCTCCTTTAAGAAGAACCATAAATTATTATTAGTAGGATATTGTGAATGGTATATCATGAAATCTATAGTGACCGGTGGAGCCGGTTTCATCGGTAGCCATCTTGTAGACAAACTGATCAGGCGTGGCGACGATGTTACAGTCATCGATAATCTATCAGGAGGCAATATAGAGTTTATAAAGCCTCATATCACTAACGGTAAGATCAGGTTCGTGCAGGCCAACCTGCTGGACAGTCAAAAATTCCAGGATGAGTTTGCAGGTGCCGGTTTCGTATACCACCTGGCGGCAAACCCGGACGTTAAGATAGGGGCGAGCGACACGAGGACACACCTTGATAACAATATTCTCGCCACATATAATGTACTGGAGGCGATGAGAAAGAACGATGTGAGGAACATCGCGTTCACATCGACATCCACGGTATATGGAGAGGCGAGCATCGTGCCGACACCGGAACACTACGGCCCGCTTATCCCCATATCACTATACGGCGCATCAAAGCTTGCCTCCGAGGCGATAATATGCTCATACTCACATACCTTTGATATGAACTCGTATATCTACAGGTTCGCCAATATAATAGGTGACAGAGGTACTCACGGGGTCATATTTGATTTTATCAATAAATTGAACAGGGACCCGGAAAAGCTCGAGATACTTGGAAACGGGAAACAGTCAAAATCATACCTCCATATAAGCGATTGTGTCGATGGCATGCTGTATGCCATAGATAACTCTAAAGAAAAGGTGAACATATTTAACATCGGTTCTGAGGATAAGATCGATGTTACGAGCATAGCAAAGATTGTCGCGGCAGAAATGGGGCTGGACAAAGTAAGGTTTGAATACACCGGCGGAGACCGCGGATGGAAAGGCGATGTGCCGTTCATGGCATTATCTATAGAAAAAATGAAGTCCGCCGGGTGGAGACCAACCCATAACTCAGAAGAGAGCGTAAGGCTCACTGTAAGATCATTACTAAAAGAATTATAAACAGGATGTTATATGCAACCAAGTAAGAAGGAAAAACGTATCGACCAGCGTATCGATGATTACCGGACCAAGATAAAGGACTCTAACGATCTGAAGGCATACGGAGAAGTATTTGACACCGCTACCCTGAAGTCGCTGTATAAGTTCGCGAACAAAGGAGTGATAACGGCGATGGGCGGAGTGGTATCCACAGGTAAGGAAGGCAATATATTCCATGCCATAGGCAAAGATGAAAAGGAACTGGCCATTAAGATCTATCGTATCTCTACCACCGACTTTCAGAAGATGGAAGACTATCTTCTCGGAGACCCGCGCTTTTCAAATATAAGGCATAGCAGGAAAGACATTATTTTTGCCTGGACGAGAAAAGAGATGAGAAACCTGGAAAGGGCGATAGAGGCAGGCATAAGGGTACCGGTACCCATAGAGACCGACAGGAACATACTGATAATGGAATTCATTGGCCATGATGGCGTTGCTGCGCCAAGGCTTCGTGATATCGGCCTGGATGATCCGCAGCGCATATATGAAATTGTGAAAGGCTATATGAAAAAATTATATCAGGACGCAAAGCTTGTACATTCCGACCTGAGCGAATTTAACATATTATTATATGATGATGAGCCGGTAATAATAGATATGGGACAATCCGTATTGATAGACCACCCTATGTCGGGTGATTTTTTAGACAGGGATATAAAAAATATAGTAAGGTACTTTAAAAAACTGGGCGTTGATTGTAGTGAAGAGGAACTAAAGGCGGAAATTTTGAAAAAGGATTGATGATCATGTTAGAACATATTAAAGTCCCGCAGGACAGGATCGGAGTAATAATTGGCCCCGAAGGAAAAATAAAGGAGCAAATAGAGAAGAAGAGCGAGACCACTATAGACGTGGACAGCGAAAGCGGGGTCGTGGTCATAGAGTCGACAGGCGACCCGTTTAAGGCATTAAAGGCCAGCGAGACAATAAAAGCAATAGCCAGGGGGTTCAGCCCCGATAAGGCATTCAAGCTGCTCGAAAATGAAGATCTGATACTGGATATGATAGACATATCCAAGGTATCGGATTCTCCGTCGGACATCACCAGGTTAAAAGGCAGAATAATCGGAAGAGGCGGCAAGACCAGGGAAATAATGGAATCGATGACCGGTGCTAAAATATCAGTATACGGAAAAACTATCAGCATCATAGGCGACGCGGATCAGATCACGACCATACGCACAGCTATGGACATGTTGATCGGAGGCGCTCCCCATGGCGCGGTCTACGGATACCTTGAAAGAAGGCGCCGTGAACTGAAGAGAACTCAATTCGATTCAATAACCTGAAGTTTTTTAAAAAAAGGAACATCAAGCATATTAAATGAAGGGCGTAAAAAGCCCTTCCAAATTTGCTGTTTTATCATTATTTGGGTTTCTTTCCACAGCCGCAGGTGTCGCACATTTCATTGTCACCTCCCGGACGATCGATATACCTGTTTATTATATAGCAAAGGCATATAATATACAAACAATATTATACAAAATGAAATCATTAAAGTTTATCAAACTTTTATTAAGAAAAACTACGGGTTATTCAATATAATAAGCGTTTTTTAAAATGATATGCCCGGAAAAAATGTTATAGATCCGGAGACCATGCGCTTCATCCAAAAATAATTTATGCTTTAACGATAATAAGCAAATTAATCAATGATTTGGTGAGGATATGGAAGACCAAATGGAAATGGCATTATTTGTAGTATCGATGGTCTGGTTTATTTTCCTGACGGGCATATTTTTAGTGTACGTAAAGACCAGGCTTCAAAGAGATGAGATAGACGAGATCAAAAAGGTTAACGAAGAGTCCCACGTTAAGATCGGCAGGCTTTATAGATCTTTTAATAGCATAAAAAGGGTAAGATAGAAAAGATCAACCAATGTATTTGTCCTCAGCCCCATATTCCTTGGGTAACTGAGTCTCTTCCATCTCTTTTATCTTTGTTATAATTTTTTCGATCTCCTGAGCCCTTGCCTCGAGTTCCTTAGTGTCGACTTCGAAGTTCAATGCTTTACTCAGCACGCTGAGAACCGCCTGCGCGCTCTTGGGATCGACAAGATAGCCGGAAGTTTCGCCCATGATACATACGGCTTCCATCCCGCGTAACTCGCCCAATCCGAGTATCAGTCCCGATGCCCCGATGATGCCGCCTGATAGCTCGCCCTCGGTAAAAGTGGGCCCGTAGGACTTGATCTCTTCGATTATATCGGGGTTGTTTGTCGCATATAGCACATGCGGCACGTCCATAAGCTTGCCTGTGCCATATCCGCCCAGGGTATAAATGCGCTTTGTCTGGAACTTTTCTGCGATGTCCAGATATATGCCTGCCAGCTCATAATGGCCCTCGTTAGTGGCGCTTTGGTGGTCGCCAACAAGTAAAAGCAGGTCCGGGGTCTTATCGTTCCCCTTTAAAAAATATATTTCATTACTGACGAGCTTTGTCGTGCCATCCGCGTTCACCGTCACCTGCGGAGGCAGGTGCGGGGAGAATATCTCCATTATCTTTTCGGCTTTGAGCTCGCTTATAAGATGGTCGACCACGAGCTTACCTATCAAGCCTATGCCGGGAAGCCCGACGATCATGACAGGGTCCTTTGGCGATACTTCCTTGTATTCAACGACAGTCGTCTCTATCATAATACCATCATTATTACTTAAGGATACTTCGCCTATATTTACCATACGGGTCAAGCGGCGAGTATCTTGCGGGGACGGGATTAATGGCCGCGCCTCCGCATTTGCACCGCTCTTTAAAAGTATAGGCCCCGCATTTCTCGCATTTTTTCATCTTGGTCTTCATCAGGGATCACGAGAATGACTTGGCCTCTTCCATATGCCTGTGGAATTCGCCTTCGCCTTCATGCTTCTCAATGTAGTCGATAGCAATCTTGGCCGAGTTCCTTAAAACGTTCTCGGCTTTCTTGTAGTCGGGCGCGATCACATTGACACGGTAACGCGGAGCGCCAACGTATGTGATGTCGACCGTAACGCCTTCACCGCCATCGATAGAGCCCGCAGCCTTTAGGGCTCTCTTGAGGACGTCCACGCCATTCGGCAGCGGACATATAAGGTCGATGTAACCGCTGATGTTAACAGACGGCACTTTAACGTTTTCTTTAGCCACCTTAAGGATAGCTTCAGAGATATTTGCCGGTATGCCCATACCGGTGAGCTCGCCGGTCCCGCTCTGTACGGCTTCCTCAAAGACAGCATACAGGTTCCCGAACTCGTCCCTGAGCTTATCATTAAGCTCTTCAAGCTCGGCCGGGCTCATCTTAACTTCATCCGCCGCGAACTGAAGCCACTTTGAGGCTTTCTGATCATTCTTCCAGAGCTGGATCGTCTCTCTTCTCTGATGCTCGTTTACATCTTTAAAGGATAGGTCGATGTGCCCTCTCTTGGGGTTAACGTCAAGCACTTTGCATACTATTTTTTGACCCTCTCTTACGTGGTCTCTGATATACTTAACCCATCCGGATGCGACTTCGGAAATGTGTATAAGGCCTTCCTTGTTTTCATATTCATCCAACTGTACGAAGGCTCCGAAATCGACCACCTTAGTGACCGTGCAGACGACTAATTCACCTTGATTAGGCCATCCCTTGCTCATGATTACCTCTTTTTTACTCCAGAACTTCGATTATCTGGGTCTTAATGACGGCTTTGCCGCCCTTCGGCTCGGCGATAGTCCTGCCGCATACCGTGCAGTCTACCTTGGAGGTCGCGTTGCCGAATATGATCTGCTCGTTCTCGCAGTCATTACACTTAACTCTCAGGAACTTGCTCTTTGGTCCTTCCATTTTAATCACTCCTCAACAAGATCAAACTTCTGTACCTTGAAACACGGTCTCAGGTGAGCCTTCTTGCAGGTCAGACACCTGTAGCGTAGGTTCACGCGCTTTGTCGGCTTGTCTCCACCGGGTACTTTTGAGAACTTACCGCGGTTACCGATGCCGAATGATCTCCTCTTCTGCCTCTCGATCCTGGTCATGGTGGAGGCTCTTCCTTTCTTTACCTTCTCCACCTCATGCTCCCGGTGCGTCTTGCAGTACGGACAGTATGTCCTGAACTTCTTTGGCATCTTCATAATTATTCACCTTATTGAAATTTTATACGGTTTATCCCTATCCTTACTGGTTTTGAAGTGGTATAGCTACGTTTTTGTTACATAGCACCAACGCATTTGCCTTTGGCAGAACAACCACGTCTTCCTCGGATAATTGGTAATGTCGCCCGTCGACACCCACGAACCTGGGTATATCTTTGAGCACTTTAACCATCATAACTTCTTCCTTTAAATCACTATCATGGGTTAAAGATTTTTCGATGGGCTTTTCCTTTGTGGTCGTCCCACCTAATATATTTTTGCCCGGATTCGACCTGGAGGGCAACTCCAGGATAGGTATAAGTATCTCGCTCCTCCCCCTCTCCAGAGCGGAGACAAGGGATTCGTACAGGGATTTTTCTTTGGACGTCAGTCCTTCCGCGCTCAAGCGTGTCCCGGAAGCGGATATTGAAGCATACTCCAGTATCTTGCTGACCCGCCGGTCGAATACGCCCTCGATGATGATGCGCGCGTTCTTGATCTCGTCGTCTATCATCGACGCTTCCTTGTAGTTTGCCGCTTCCGCCTTGTCCTGCTCAAGCTGGCGGATATAGCGTGCGCACTCTTCGTAAAAAGAGTCCTCTATGTCTTGAAGCTTATCGCTTTCCCGCTCCACTGTCAATATTCGAGCTAATTCTTCAAGGTTCATATTCGGCACACCCGCGGCACATGAGGAACATGGCTACATTCTCCGGAAGGCGCCCCACGCCTTCGCTGACACGGTAAACTTTATCTTTTATCTCTACCTGCTGCGGCTTCGTCACGAGCACCCTTACCGGTGAATCACTAAATATTATAGCGTCATTCAGAGGATTAAAGGTTTCCAGCCGGTCGCGCACTAGCGGCGTCACCCTGAACGCTGAGCCGCCATGTATAGAGCCGGGAAGCCTAATAAGCCTTTTTATATCGGCCGTGACAGGCTCGTCAGTCTTGCCGGCGAGATCGACCTTGAAATCGTCTATCGTACCGGCAAGCATGTTCTTGAAAAAATTCTCCATGTTGCCCGGGGATAGCTCGATCAGCCCTTTATTTAATATAGTTTCATAGCTTTCGGGATTGCGCGCCATCTCTAGCACTTTTTTAAGGTTTTTATCAAGCCCGAACCTTCTGAGATTCTCACGGGCCTCTTTTTCCGGCATTTTACCGATCTCCTGAAGTTTAGAGGCTATATACCTGGCCACCCGCATATTCCATCCATAGCTCCCTTTTTTATCATCATCGAAGCCCCGGATCCGCCATATGCCGGTCATCCTGGACCTGACGAACATATTTTCCGGGTCGAGGCCGGTCCCGAGCACATAATCGACGATCTCTCTTCGTTCAGGGCTTTTAAGCGACCTGACCTTTTCATCCCTGATATGGACGTGGTATCCCCTGCCGCCCGAGAACACAATATCCATATCCTTTTCCCTGAATCCCATATCATCTATGAGAAATTCGTCAATGAGCCGGATTATCTCTTTTTTTACGTTCTCAAGCATTTCAGAATAAGAATTAAAGTTACCGGGAAGATGGTCCGCGTCAAGATCAAATATGAGGTCTGCTCCCTGCCACTTTTTTTCAACCATGGTGGGCGCGGCAGGATGAGTATAATAAGCGGTCGAGTGGTATGCATGCCTTGGCGCCATGCCGCTCAGATAATCGCTAAGCTCCCCTACGGTATTGAATGATTTATGCCTGCGCATCGCGACGCCGGGGGTCTCGTCGAATAGTATGAACCCCCATTCACGGTCGGGTAATTCCGGCGGCGGATAAACAGGATTTTCAGAGTAATATTCTCTGAACTTTTGTTTCAGGAATACTCTCGTTTGATCATTCATAGTATTGGACTATCTTATCGATTGGATATAAAATGGTTACTACCCATATGCATATAGTCATGTACTTAAACACGAATGGTTGAATATAACCCCGGTTTTTTACAATTGATTCAAAAAATGTATAATGGTCTTGAGGATACCAATAAAGTTCTCTGCCGACTATTTTCAATCGCCAGTATTTGTTAAAGCTATTTTTCATGCAATTATAGATATGGCCGTAAAAGATACTTTTCAATTTTTGATAAATCGGCGGGGTATATACCTGTTTTTAAATTGGAATAATATTATGAAAAAAGAAAAAAGAGTTTTTATTGATTCTTCCATAAAATCAATTATTTGGATAATATTATTTTATAAAAATAAAACAAATAAAAAATTGACAGGAGGAAAACATGTCAGCAAAAGAAATAGGTGATGGCTCTATTGCCGGTATTATAGCCGGTATAGTGATGGGGTTATTTACTATAATTTTAGTACTTATAGGATTGGCCTCGTTGACCGCGTTCATAGACATCAGGACAGTGTTCGGCGGCCTGCTCCCGGCGGTGGGGACCGCTGCAGCATCATTGACAGCGATGATAACGTTCCTATTGTTCACATCCATTATAGGCCTCATACTCGGAGCCGTATATGGCGCGATATATGAGAACATACCGACACGTAGCTCGATAACAAAAGGCATAGTATTTATGCTGGTGGTATGGGCGATATTCGGGTTATTATTACCTTTGGTACTGGGAGCCGGCGTAGGCCTGCCCGCAGGGATAACCGCATCGAGCATACTATCCGCGCTTGTAGCCGCAGTGATATGGGGCGCAGTGCTCGGCCTGGCATTTGACTGGGTCTCGGGAAAGACTGTAGCGCCGGCAAGAGTGATATCTTAAAAAGAAAAATAAAAGTCGGGCATCAAATTTGGTCATCAAATTTGATGCGATCTACTTTTTTATCCGGATCATCTTTCGATCTTCATCAGCACCTGGACATCGCCCAGAGTAGATACGGCGTCCGCTTCCTCAACCGGGCCGTACGAGATCTCGCCGATCTTCATGGTGTCCTTTAATACGGGCTCGATGAGCTTAATGTCCTCTTCAAGTCCGTCGCTGTATATCTTAAGGCTCTTAAGGACAGAGTTTTGTGCGAGGTTATTGGAGTTCTTGTACTGCCTTAAGGTCGATACGAGAACGCCCGCCATATTACCCAGCCTTAGCGCGTCCGCATCCTCCCATGACTCGTTCGGTGTCGGCCACGAGGAGATATGCAGGCTTAACGCGCCGTGTGAATCCCTGAACATGCACTGGTATATCTCTTCTGTCACGTGAGGCGTGAACGGCCCCAGCAACTTCAGGCAGCTGAGCAGAGTGGTGTAAAGCGTATACAGGACAGCTTCTCGGGACCCGGAGCTATCAGACCCTTCCTTGTATAGCCTGTCTTTGACCATCTCAAGATAATTGTCGCACAGGTCGCCCCAGAAGAACTGTTCAGTGATAACCTTCGCTTTGCTGTACTCGTACCTGTTGAAGTTGTCAGTGCTTTCACGTATGACGTTATTGAGCTTGGTCAAAAGCCACCTGTCGATCAATTCCAGCTCGGGCAAATCATCGCCCGGCTTGTAGTCCTTCAGATGCATTGACACGAACCTTGAAGCGTTCCACAGCTTATTTATGAACTTCTGGCCGTAAACGACCTCTTTATCCTTGAAGGACAGGTCGTCGCCCAGCTTGGCGGACGCGGCCCACCATCTCAGCGCGTCGGCGCTGAACCTGTCTACGACAGGCAGAGGCTCGATAATGTTACCTTTAGACTTGTGCATCGCCTTGCCGTTCGAGTCCAGCCCGTGCCCGGATATCATCACGGTGGTCCAGGGCAGCGTGCCGGTATGCAGATAGCTCTTTATGACAGTGTAGAACAGCCATGTCCTGATGATCTCGTGTGCCTGCGGCCTGAGGCTCATCGGGTAGATCTTATTGATGATCGAGTCCGGCTCTCCCCAGTTTGAATTGATCAGGGGCGTCACCGATGAGGTAGCCCATGTGTCCATAACGTCCTTCTCAGGCTCGAATTCTGTAGAGCCGCATTTCGGGCACGGGTGTAATGGCGATGCCGCCATCGGGTCTACTGGAAGCTGACTATCCTCGGCCACTGTCACTTCGCCGCATTTCTTACAATACCATACCGGGAACGGTACTCCGAAGTAGCGCTGCCTGGAGATGCACCAGTCCCACTTCAGCCCGTTGATCCATGTATCATACCTGACCTTCATGTGCTCCGGATACCAGTTAATGCCGGCACCCTGCTCGAGCAGCTTATCCTTAAGGTCGAGTATCCTGATGAACCACTGCGGAGTGACAAAATATTCTACAGGAGTGCTGCATCGCTCATGGACGTTCATGACATGGGTGATGGGCTTCTGCTCGACGAGCAGTCCCGATCCCTTAAGGTCCTCCATTATCTGCTTTCTGCACTCTGCAAGAGTCATGCCCCTGTAATTGGCCGCGTTCTCGTTCATGGTGCCGTCCGCGTTTATCGAAAGTTTTAGCGGAAGGTCATATTCTCTCCACCAGTCGATATCGGTCTTGTCTCCGAACGTACATACCATCACGAGACCGGTACCGAAGTCTATCTCGACCTTTCTGTCGGCTATGACCGGCACCTCTGCGTTAAATATCGGGGTTATCGCCTTTCTGCCGATAAGTTTTTTATACCTCTCGTCCTCCGGGTTCACGATCAATGCCACACAGGAGGATATGAGTTCCGGCCTTGACGTCGCGATCAAAAGATCCTCGCCAGTATCGGCGGCTTTGAACTTTATAGTGTTAAGGAAAGAGCGCTTTTCGTCAGAGTCTTCCACATCTGCCTGCGCAAGGGATGTCTGGCAAAGCGGACACCATATGGCTGGCTCATTGCGGCGCTCCATGCGCTTTTGCTTATACAGGTCGATGAAAGAGCGCTGGGATATACGCTGACAGCGCTTGTTAATGGTCGAATAGAGAAGGTCCCAGTCCACGGAGATGCCGAGCTTCGTCCATACGTTACGGTAGTTCGCTCCGCCTATCTCCGTCTCCTTTAAACAAAGCTTTACGAACTCCTCGCGCCCGATATCCTTAATGTTGACCTTATACTTTTTCTCTACGAACCTTTCCGTGGGAAGCCCGTTATCGTCAAAGCCCATAGGGTAGAAAACGTTCTTGCCAAGCATGCGCTGGTAGCGGGCCACGAACTCTGCCTGTGAGTAGGACATTACATGGCCCATATGAATGTATCCCGACAGCGTCGGCGGCGGCGTATCGATAGAATACGTCGGCTTTTCGCTATTCGGGTCGAACTTGAACACTTTTTCATCTTCCCAGAACTTCTGTATCCCGGGCTCTATTTCCTTCGGGTCGTACTTCTTCGCTAACTCTCTCATGAAATATGCCTCTGATGCTCGAATAAAGGTAAATTGATGACGTCGCCGGTAAATCGGCGTATATGGACCAATTTTTTTAGAGAAAATAATCTTCCTAACTATAAATAGTATTCGTCAATATGCACGATAGCAGTAGGTCCGCAGATGATACCATTGTTAAAAAAACAAAATGCCAAAGCATCAAAAAATGGGGGGGTTATTATTTGATGCTTTACTTTTTAAATAGCTCATTTAGCCGGGAATTCGCATACCTGACCATATCAGGATGGTCATGTGCGTATTTTATGAAGTTTTGGTATGCGTTTATCGCTTCTTTGTTTATCTCAAGCTCCTCCAGCGCCATAGCCAGGTGATAATATGCCATATCGTAATCCTGCCTGTTCATTATGGCCTTTTCAAACTCGATCACGGCATTATCCGGCTCGCCTCTGTCCATATAGATCAGTCCGGCACAATAGTGAGCCTCCGCAAATCCCTGCCTGATGCGCGACGATTCGTGGAACTCCCGTATAGCCTCTCCCAGATCGCCTTTCTTATAATAGGTCAGGGCGAGGTTAAAATGAACATCCGCATCTTCCTTTGCCATGGTAAGGGCTTTATTATATTCCTCGATAGCCCTCTCGACCAGTCCCTGGTCGTTAAGGATAACTCCTATGTTATTATGAGCTTCATAGAGGTCGGGCTTAAGGCGTAAGGCTTCCCTGAACTCCTGTATGGCATTGGCGTATTCTTCCCTTTTAGCGAACTTAATGCCTCTGTTATAGTGTTCTTTAGCCTTATCATGCCTGATACGTTCGACAGCCTCGAACTCCTGCATGGCGTAATCCAGAAGGCCCCTGTTAGTCAGTAAAAGGCCGAGATTATAGTGTGCCTTATAATGGTTAGGCTGTAAGCGTAAAACTTTATTATATTCCCAAATTGCATTCTCATACAGGCCTTTTTTCGATAGCAGGACACCTATGTTATAGTGGGCTTCGATATGATCCCCGTCAAGGCGCGTGGTCTTGAGGAACTCTTCTATAGCCTTATCCAGCTTTCCGGCTTTTGCGTAGGCTACGCCCAGATTATAATGCGTATCGGGGTTCTTTGGGTCCAGCGACACGGAGATAAGGCAATTTTTTATATCCTTTTCCAGCTGGTTCTTACCTGTGTGTTGATCCTTGAAGCCGATTTCAGGGGTTTCATCGCCAGTCCATGATATCAGCTTACCCCGCACTTTTCGGATGTCATCTTCAAGGTCCGGACTATCCCCGTACGGTCGCCTGAATACGACATCAAAATAATTCTTAAATACGTTCATTGCCCCCCAACCTATACTACCCGATACACCATCATCGATTTATCAATTATAGCTCGATGAAATATATCCAGAGATAGATATTATGTATTAGTATATCCTTATTGATAAAAAGCTTATCGACCAATCAGTTACTTATGAAGCGAAGGAGTATTTCTCATATTTTAAAAATACAAATTTAAAGGAATTTAAAAATAATAGTCCAATTTTTTACTATTCACATCTTCGCCATGCAGCGCTGAAAATCAGGTTAGCCATCTTAACTATATTCGGGTTGATGGAAGTGATGCCGGAATGCGAAGCTCCGGTCACCGGGAGCAAATATATCAGTTCCCGGTCATCGACTATGAACAATAGCACATCATCGGATAACATCCGGTGGAACTCCGCGAAATCCTCGTCTTCCATAAATTTGCTTTTTTCCTGGCCTTTTTTGGGGTATTTGACACGCGCGTTTTTTATCCCGTATTTTTTTGCAAGGTCAGAGGGGGCCCCGAGCACGAGAAGATCAACGAAGACCTCTTTACCCGTTAAATGCTTTAGAACGTCAACATGGTCCGACGGGATAATGCCCTTGACAGAGCGTTTTGCCGAGGATAACATCTCCCCCAGCTTACGCTCGATGTTTCTTTCTCCGAATAGCGTCCATAGCACATCCGGAGACCCCTGAGACTCGCGATGCTTCTCAAGGTCCCTGAACTCCTCCCGGGCGGCGTCGGCAGCCCTGTGATGTGCTTCCACCATATGTTTTAGGGCGGACTCATATGGGACCGCCCGGTATATGGCAGGCCGGGAACTGACCACCATTACCAGCCCTTTATCAGTAAGGCTCTTCAGGCTCTGGTATACGTTCGGCTTCGACGCTCCCCAAAATTCATATATCTGCTTTACATCGGCGGTCTCCAGTAAGACCAGCGCGGAATAGACCTTGGCCTCATATTCGGTAAGACCCAGAATATGAAGAGAATCGATAAGCCTGCCTGTGATCGGGTTCATGGTCATCAATATTAATAGCCTGTACTGCGGTGAATCCTGTTATTCTTCCGGGCTTTTGACCACAAGTACGGGACAATCAGCCATGCGCACGATACTTTCAGCCACGCTTCCCAGCAATATCCGGTCAATGCCGCTCTTGCCAAGCGTGCCGACAACTATCAGGTCTATGTTATGCTCTCCGGCAAATTTCGTGATCTCTATGGCCGGGCTTCCTTCGACGACGTGTGCCTCTATGGCCACCCCGTCACCGGCAGCCTCTTTGACCATATTGATGGCTTCATTGCCCTCCTTCTCCAGAAGGTCGTGCATGCCGGTCCACACTGAATCGACAGGTATGTTATTGAACACGGTATTATCAATGACATAGACCGCATATATGGAGGAGTTTTGAAGCCTTGCCAGTTCAACTCCCTTTTTTATAGCGTTCATCGTTCGTTTAGACCCGTCCGTCGCGATCAGTATGTTCTTGAAAATTTCTGCCATGGTCAATCTCCGATAAAACTATAATTTGCTTTTTCATATAATAAGGTTGTTATACAGGACACAACCGAACCATAAAAGATAAGCTCATTTTTTTATAGCCTATGGATATATGATTATTTTTTAGTTGTACTGATAGCAACAACTTTAGAAAATTATTTAAGCATGAATTGACATTGTTCTGCAAGGCCATAAAAAACCATGGCCGTATCGTTTGCCCATATCAGCATATGGGAACAGTCTGTGATAACGAACCCTTACAGGGATGATAGAAATGGAAAGTGTTGAAAAAAGCAAGAGCATATCGCCTGTTTACACCCTGGCAGTACTGGCCATAGGCGTCTTCATGGCTCAGCTCGATGTGACTATATTTGTTCCGGCGCTGAACAGCGTAGTCTCTGAATACAAGACGACCTTTGAATGGGTCATCTGGACCGTCACGATCTATATGCTTGCGTTTACGGTCACCATGCCGCTGGCCGGCAAGATATCCGACCTGTATGGAAGAAAAAGGTTATACATCTTTGGTGTCGGCCTATTCTCTATAGGTTCCCTCGCCTGCGGCCTCGCATGGGATATTAACTCGCTGCTGTTTTTCAGGATAATCCAGGCCATAGGAGGCGGTATGATATTCCCATCCGCGCTTGCGGAAATAGGGAGCAGCATATCAAAAGAGAAGAGAGGCATGGCCCTTGGCATAATGATGGCTGTGAATGCTGTCGCAGCTATAATAGGGCCTAACCTGGGAGGCTTCCTGGTAGAAAACCTGGGCTGGAGATATGTTTTCTACATAAACCCGCCCATCGGCATACTGGCGATCTTGCTGGCATTAAAGTTCCCTGAGACCTATGGGACTGAAAAGCATAAGATAGATATTGTGGGCGCGATCCTGCTTGCAGGAGGCCTGCTGTCGTTCATGCTCGGAATCGTAAGGATCGAGAAACTACCCCTGAGCGACGTTACCGTATACCCGTTCTTTATAGCAGCCGCGGCTCTTGCCATATTACTTGTCATGTATGAGAAACGCACAGTTGAGCCGATACTTAATATACCGCTGCTTTCCAGAGGGGACCTGCTTGCAGTTAACCTGGCAGCACTGACATTCGGCTTCTGTTTCTTCTCAGTGGTCCTATACATACCCTCATTTGCCCAGCTCATACTCGGCCTCGGGATACAGGATAGCGGCACGATACTTACACCGCTTACATTATCCGTGCTGGTGATGGCCGTTTTAGGCGGTAAGCTGATGGACATGTACGGCATCAAGCCGATCATATTGCTGGGAGCCGCCATTATGTGCATATCGTTGTTCGGCCTGGTATATTTCTCCACCAGTTCACTGATACTGGCAACCATACTTCTCGTGATGGGAATAGGCGTGGGCTTCTGTATGGGCTCTTTCCAGAACCTTATGATGTCCCTTGTGCCAGACTCGTACAAAGGCAGCGCAAGCGGCATAGTCAACGTTTTCATGAATATTGGAGGCATCATAGGACCGACGATAGGAAGCTATTACCTGTCAAGAGGCTCTAAAAAGATCGAAGAACTTAAAGCCTCAATGATGCCCGGAACCGGCGGGGATACGCCGATGACGATGCCTCCGTCCGGAACAGGCATGGATCAGATGATGCTTAACCTGGTAAAGGATTGTATGGGAGAAGCCTTCAGCGATATATTCATGCTTACCGCAGCAGTGTCCGTGCTGACGATCATCCTGCTTGCATATCTTGTGATAAGAGGTCGCCGGGCAGTATCCGGGGATACGGCAGGGGAGCTAATGGAAAATTAGCATTAACCCCCTTTTCTATTTTATATTATTTTATACCCTTTACAACATTTTTGATTACGATTTAATTAGTAAAACTACTATTTTTAGTGTAAACAGGGATAAATTTAGCTATATTTTGATTAATAAAAGGTAAAAATAGGATATTATTACAAAATAACCAATAATATATACTTATTATTCATAATAAGTAAAATTTTAGTATATTTCACTAAAAGCCCAGATAATCTTAAACATTTTATCCTTATATCTTATTTATAGAGGAGGTATACCAATACTATGCTTAAAAAAATCTTATTGTTGGCTACCGTAATGCTTCTTCTGGCAGCATTCATTATACCGGCGGAAGCTTTCTACGGTTATCGGGGATGTGCGCCTTATGCAGGCTTTTGCGGATACCCCGGATCTCTGGGCAGTCCCGCGCTATATGGCTCTCTCGGGTACGGTGGATATCCGGGATCATATGGATCTCTTGGGTATGCGGGATATACGGGACTGTATGGCAGCCTGGGATATGCCGGATACCGGGGCTTATACGGAGGCCTGGGATACGGAGGTCTTTTAGGTAGAACCGGCCTTCTTGGATATCCCGGAATATCCGGAATATGCGGATTCTGCTAAACATAGACGACTGACATGATAAAAATAAAGCGGGGTTGAGATACACCCCTGATTTTTTAATTATAAGGCCTGGCCTGATGGCTTTATGCCACCAGGTTCATAAGAGTGCCCACTTTCTCGATCTCGATCTCTATGACATCGCCCTTTTCCATAGGCCCGATGCCGGACGGGGTGCCCGTCGCTATTACGTCGCCGGCTTCCAGTGTCATGACGCCGGAAACGAACTCGACTAACCTGCGGACATCGACGATGAGATTTTTAGTGTTCGAGCTTTGCTTTACCTCGCCGTTCAACCTGGACTTTATCGAAAGGCTTGAAGGATCTACGCCCGTAACAATGAACGGCCCGATCGGCGAGAAGGTATCGAAGCTCTTGGCACGCGTCCACTGCACATCTTTCTTTTGTAAGTCCCTGGCCGTGACATCGTTAAGGCAAGTGTAGCCGAGTATATGGTCATCGGCCTTATCTGCACGGATATGGCCTGTCTTTTTCCCGATCACGACAGCAAGCTCGGCCTCATAATCAATACGCTTAGATTGCGCCGGATAAATGATATTGTCCCCGTGGCCTATTACACTGGAAGGCGGCTTCAGGAACAGGACAGGCTCATCGGGTATCCTGTCCTTCATCTCTTCCGCGTGGTCCCTGTAGTTGAGCCCTACGCAGACGACCTTTGAGGGGCTGCACGGAGGAAGTATCTTTAGCTCATTGAGGCCATATTCCCTGAAGTCTGCCCGGGAAATCACTTTGTCCCCGACTACCTCGCCCTCGAATATCATACCGTTATCCATGAATCTGCCTATCACTGTCATATGTTGATCCTCCTTCCGCTAGCATCTCTGGTATAGCGCCCCATCTCAGAATCTATCAAAACGTCCCCTTTAAAGACCGGTCCGTCTCTGCATACCCTTAATCCTTCCGGGTCCATGCAGCAGCTTCCGCAGACCCCCAGGCCGCATTTAATATATCTCTGCAGGCTGAACTGTGACCTTGACGCCACACCGGCGTCATCCAGGATGCCCAGCACCCTGAACATCATCTTTTCGGGGCCGCAGCAGTATATTTGAGAGAACGAGCTTAAGTCGAGGGTCTTTAATAGTTCCGTGACGAATCCCTTATGGCCATAGCTGCCGTCGTCCGTGGCTATGATCGTCTTTCCGGACTTTCTGAACCGGGAGTCAAAGTGCACTTCTTCCTTCGTACGGTATCCTGCCACAGTCGTCACACTGACGCCTGCCGACGCCGCCTTTTCGGCGAATGGTGCGAGTGGCGCAGAGCCGACGCCCCCGGAGACTATCAGTATATCGTCGCCCACAAGTTCCCATCCGTTGCCGTATGGCCCCCTGATGCCGACCGAGTCCCCTTCATTAAGGCCGAACAGCGCTTCGGTGGCTTCGCCAACCTTCTGGACAGTGATCGCATTATCGTATGAAAGCGTCATGGGCACTTCGTCGACGCCCCTTACCCATACCATGACGTACTGTCCCGGCCTGCCGTTTAGCCAGTGGCTCACGTCAAGCCTGAACGTTTTTATCGTAGGCGTCTCGTCAATGATCTCAGTGATAGTAGAGCTGATAGGCCTCATTTTTTCACCAACCTGTGTGACAACCCTATAAGTTCCTTTAGCCGCATTCCTTTTCTATCGAGGTAATCGGATATTCCCATCGACACCGAAGCGAACACCCCGATGTCCTCGTAAACGGCGGAGCCGATCTCGACCGCGCTCGCTCCCGCCATCATGAATTCCACGGCGTCCGCCCAGTTAGATATGCCGCCGACACCTATAACGGGGATATCAAGCGCCTCATATAGATCATAGACACACCTGACAGCCACTGGTTTTATCGCAGGCCCTGAAAGGCCCCCGTGGACGTTACCCAGTATCGGATAGCCCGTATCGATGTCTATCGCCATCGCCTTTAACGTATTTATGGCCACTATCGCGTCAGCGCCCCCGTCCTGCGCCGCAATGCCCAGGTGCCTTATATCTGTGACGTTGGGCGTGAGTTTTACCCAAACTGGCGCGTCGACCGTATTTTTTACGATGCGAGTGATCTTCTTTACAAGCTCCGGGTCGGTCCCGACCTGCATCCCGTAGCCTTTGGCGTGAGGGCAGCTCACGTTGAGCTCGTATGCCGAAGCTCCCGGAAGCCCCTCCGCGACCGCCTTAAACTCATCCTCGGTACCCCCGAATATGCTTGCTATGACGGGCACGCCGGACTCTTTAGCGATATTTAATTCCTGTAAAAATTCCTTAGACGACGGGTTAGGCAAGCCCATGGCGTTGACATAGCCGCATTCGAGCCTTACCATAGACGGGTTAGGATGCCCGTACTTTGGCTCCGTCCCTATCGACTTAGTGACAACGGCACCGGCACCCATACGGGCGACGCGCTTCAGGGAAGCTCCGGTAGTGCCGAGCACGCCCGCGGCCAGTATGGTCGGGTTGTCAAGCGTGAGACCGCCTACTTCAGTGGTGAGTTTCATAGTATCCCATTAAGAAATGGCACCTAGAAAATATATTTTTCGGCATCACTTATATGCCGCTTTTTTGATGATCGTGAAACGGTCCTGTGCGGATATGCCGTCCGCTAATTTTTTGATGATCTTGTTCTTTGACAGTATATCAGGGATATGTTCAGGCCCGTAATGTTCGATCAGCCGGCCCGCGGTTTTTATCAATCCGCCCTCTCCGGCACCTAAAAAGTACAGTTCATATGCCATCGCGTCCATGATCGTCCTGTCCAAAAACTCTCTATTCTTTCCGCCGGCGATAATAATGCTTTCTGCGACCCTGGCGAATATGTCCTGTACGCCCTTCGACGCACGAGGGATGGGCAGTGCCTCTATGCTGTAGTTCCTGATATTATTCTGGGAGCAGAAAAGTTCAAAGTACCAGTTCAAGACAGAGGAGTTAAGCAGCGCTAAAAGGTATAGCCCGTTCATATCCTTATCCGTCACGACTATCTGTTTTATAGAATTTCCGCATAAATAGCCCGGCGGGAGCGGCGCGAACTTAAGCCTTCTCCTGCAGGCCTTATTTTGCGTATTCCTGCCGATGATCCGCGGCTTTGATACGACCATTTCCGCAGAGGGCTTATCTTTCATGAACTCGGTCTTCTTCACGTACCTGGGCTGCTTTCCTTCCGGGGAAAGATCTACGGAATATTCTTTCAGGTGTATCCCTTTTACAAATATGCCGTCCTCCTGTGAGCTCGAAATATAGGACCTATATATAGTCTCGTCCACATGGCCTACGCTGATAGTCCCCACCGGAGGGGCTGAGCCGTCTCCTTTGAATGGAGGAAATCGCCTGACATCTTTAATCATGTCCCATTCTGCCGCAGGACATGATAACAGAGGCACTTCCATGCCGCCGCAAGTCATTTCATCAAGCTCTTTATAACCTATGTTGATCCTATCGTCCCGATCTTCGTTCAGGCTTTCAAAGTGCACGCCCTGCCTTATGCAAAAATTTCCGTTACCTGGTGCTTCCTTCCTGCAAACTAATATTACCGTCGCCTGGTTCACGTCCCCGAACATCCGGGATCTTTCCGGGAACTCGACGATCTCCTCGACAGTGTTTTCCCGGAATATGTGCTGCCTCAATTTTTGCGAGGATATCTCATTCAAGAACGAAGAAGGGAATATAAGCCCCATGCTCCCGCCATCGCGAAGAAGCCCGAGATTGCGCTCTATGAAAAGCTTATACAGGTTAAGATTGCCCTCCTGTAACCGGTATAGTCCGGAGCCCGAGATCAAGGCAGACATTTCCTTCTTTAGTCCCGCCCTGTCCTGAAGGTCGACGTCTGAAAACATGCTTTTTATACGCATGTAAGGAGGGTTTCCGGCTATGACATCGAAACTGCCGGCATGCTTCAAGCCGCCATCCGGCAGAAGGGCATTCCCGCATGCGACATTGATATTCGGTGTTTTAAAGGGAACGTTTTTTCTATACGCGCATTTTGCGAGGGATAAGATCAATCTTTTTCTTGCGATCCCGACCGAATAACCGTCAATATCCATTCCGTAGAGGTTACCGGCGATAACATCCGATATTATCCCGTATTCGATATCCGGCACATTATCACAGCATTGAAGCGCTTTTAGCCTTAGCCCTAAAAGCTCTTCTAGTGCCGCTTCAAGAAAGATCCCGGTGCCGCACGAACTATCTATGATCCTGATGTTTTTGATCTTCCCGATAAGATCATCTATTTCCCCCGCGTTCAGTCCCCGCAGCATCTCATCGACAGTGCGATGCTCTTTACCGAAGGCTTTTCTTGAATAGTTCAGGATATAAGAGCCTATAGCGGCTTTACAAATATACCTGGCAAGGGGTTTCGGCGTAAAGAACGCTCCGTCATCCCGCAGCTTTATCCCGTGCATAATGCTTGCGGACCTGTCCAGTAAAATGCAAACCCTGCCGGTAATATCGCCGTTGTTTTCCAGCAACTTACTTATGTTTGAATGTATGGACGTGGCCATAGAAGAGGGGATTTCACCGCCATCCGGTGACATATCGCTGACATCTATCCCGAGCTTATCCATCGCGCGCTGAAAAATGATATTATCAAGATATGTACGGGCCAGAGCTCCCTTATCGCCGTCCCGGCCGCCAAAAGCTTCGAGCAATTGCCCGTAAAGAGAATCATACATATAAAAAAGGCTTGCTTTATCTTCGATCCCGGGCATATGGTCCCATGCTCCTTAGCCGGTAATATGGGCCCCATATATTAAAAAGATTAAGTTTCAGCCCATGACTTATTCGCTAATGTGATCCCGGTCAAGTATCTCAGTCGTATATTTACCGCTTTCGCTGCTCACATGCATCACCAGGGCATCGCAAAGAGGGCAATAATAATCTATCTCGTTATCCGAAGGGTAAATTATGGCATATTCCTTGAACCTTTTTTGCCTTACAGGGCACATTTTTTCCATGCCTTCCTTTAGAATGCGCTCAATATCTTCGCTGCCCTCTCCCGGCTTTTCCCTGAACTCTACGGCCAGGTCTTTCCTGTACGCGTGCGTACCCCGGTCAAGATGAAATGGCATATCTTTTGCTCTTCTGGGCAAAAATATCTCCCCGAAATATTATGTTCTAGCCGTAAATATAAAAATTAGATTCGGGATAATATCGGTTAGAAAACATTATGTACGATGAACGTGCACGTTTGAAAAATAATACCGGAGGATAGATGATCAGAATTAAAACACCCTCCCGCATACACCTTACACTCATCGACCTTAATGGCTCCATCGGGCGAGTGGATGGCGGAGCAGGCATAACTCTTGAGGAACCATCCATCGAGATCACGGCCGAAAAAAGCGACAAGGTCGAGGTCAATGGAGACCCGCAGCTTACGGAGCGAATGAAAAAGGCCTGCGAAGTCGTATGTCCCGGGGAAGGTATTTCGATCAACATCATAAGGTCTTACTGGAACCACATAGGGCTCGGCTCCGGGACTCAGGCGGCCCTTGCAGCCGGCACTGCCATGGCGAAACTTTACGGCCTGAACATTTCGGCGAGGGATATCGCGTTTTTGATAGGCAGAGGAGGGACTTCCGGGATAGGGATAGGAGCTTTTGAGACAGGCGGCTTCATACTGGACGGAGGCCACCGCATGAACTCTAAAAAAGCATTTTTACCAAGCTCGTTCTCAAAAGGAGTGCCGCCAGCCCCCATACTGCTTAGATACGAGTTTCCCGACTGGGACATTGTGCTCACGATACCTCCGGCAAAGGGAGCCTATGACGTCTATGAAAAGGACATGTTCGCGAAATTATGTCCCATACCCCTGAACGAGGTGGAAAAGATCTCGCATATCATATTGATGCAGATGCTTCCTGCCATCGTGGAGAAAGACATGGATAACTTCGGCAAGGCGGTAAACTCGATACAGGAGATAGGATTTAAAAAGAGAGAGCTGGACCTTCAGAAAGGGGCAAGGGAGCTGATAGACGTCATCAGGTCGGCTGGCGCCGCCGGTGCAGGCATGAGCTCGTTCGGGCCTGCGATCTATGCCGTCACGGATTCGCCCGGTAAGATAGAATCTGCAGTTAAAAAATATAATCCCGATTGTATCGTAATAAAGACAAAGGCAAAAAATACTGGTTGCGAGATAACATACGAGTGAAGAATATGAAAGCCTGGTTCGGGGAATTCGACGCTGATAACATTAGAAAGGAAAATATCCGGCTGGCCGGGAGCGATCCGGGAGAGCTTGCGCGATGGGCAGGCGTTATCGGCAGTAAAGACACCTGCACAGGCATTGACTTCGAAGAAGTCTCCATAATGGGAGGCCTCTGCGGATCGCCCACAGAATATAAGAGGCTGATGCATGAGACAGCGATGGCGGTCGCCAGGGAGCGTATCTCGCTAAGCCTCTCCGGTAAGGACATGTATGTTGCCCAGGCCGTCAAATCACTGGACGATGTTAATTTTTCATATAACCGTTTAACAGAAAGGCTTGCAGAATGGTATGGGATCCATTTCCCGGAGTTCAAGGCAAGGCCTCAGGAACTGATAAAGGCCATAATGAGAGGCACCAGGGAAAATTCAGGTGACGAAAGTTCCTTAACTTCTATGGGAGCCCCGATGTCCCCGGACGATGTGGCAGCAATACAGGGAATGGCGTCGGGCGCACAAAGATTGTTCGATGAGAGAAAGTCCCTGGAAAAATATATCACTGAAAGCATGGAAGAGCTTGCGCCGAACTTATCGGACGTGCTGGGACCGCTTCTGGGCGCGAGGTTCATAGCCCGCGCGGGAAGCCTCGAGAAGCTTTCCCGGATGCCGGCAAGCACTATACAGGTTATGGGCTCGGGAGAAGCCCTTTTCAAGCATCTCAGGGAAGGTACGCCGTCGCCAAAGCACGGGCTTATATACCAGCATCCGCTGGTAAGCGGCTCACCTAAAAGGATCAGGGGAAAAGTATCGCGAATGCTCGCCGCAAAGGCAGCCATTGCCGCCAGAGTCGATAATTATTCGGGAGAGCGCCTGAACCTCGGCCAGGGGCTTAAAGAGAAAGTCGAAGCCATGAAAGCAAAGACTCCCCGGAGGAAAAAATAATGCCGTCAGTCAGGCAGGTAAAGAGTATCCGGAAATACATGCCGGATAATACCTATATCATTAAAACCGAAAGCGAAGAGCTTCTTGCCACGTCCTCGGCATTCATGGAAGAGGATAGCATCATGCACGGCGGTATAATATACAGGCCCTGGAACCCGTCCACGAGCAAGCTCGCCTCTATGCTACTTAAAGGGATGAAAGTCCCCATTAAAAGCGACTCAAAAGTCCTGTACCTGGGGGCGGCGAGCGGTACGACAGTTTCGCATGTCGCCGATATAGCGAGCGACGGTATCGTGTTCGCGGCAGAGTTCGCGCCCAGGCCGACACGCGACCTGTTACAGGCAGTAAGGGACAGGATAAACGTCGTGCCCATGCTCGCCGACGCAAGGTACCCGGAAAGCTATCCGCCATTCATAGACAGCGTGGATATTATCTACCAGGACATCGCACAGCCCAATCAATCTGAGATAATGGTATCAAACGCTACAAAGTATCTTCGTCCCGGCGGTATAGGCGTCATGGCCATAAAGGCAAAAAGTATCAGTATCTCGGAAGACGTAAAAAGTATCCTGGAAAGAGAGGTAAGCTTACTGGAAGAAAGTTTTGAGATACTGGAAAAGGTATCCCTTGAGCCGCTCCATCATGACCACCTGGCTGTGATGGGAAAATTTAAAGGTTAGCTTAGTTCTACGATCACAAGCTCATTTTTTATCAGCTTGTTTATAAACTTAAAAAGCCGCTTCTCGATGTCTTTTTCATTTCCTTTCGAGCGCTTTATTATTATGTCCTTGATCTCCTGCACCGTATGAGTCCCGTCGCATAGCTCCCATACCAGAGACCCGAGCGGGTTGAACCTGAACATCCTTTCATCAGGTATGTCAACGAATTTGCTTAATACCTTTAATACATGGGTCTTTTTGTAGGGTACATACAGTTTTACGACGTCGGAGTTCATTTTGTCCCATTCAATATCCGGGTCCCTTTTCGGCTTTGATAGAAGAAGTTTCTTGTACGGGATCTTCATACCGGAACCTTTGAACGTTACGAATAACGGCATACAGAATAAAAATATCACTATTATGCTATATATCTTTCCTGCTCTATGCATCATCATAAGGCTATTAATACAATGATGCCCTGTACCTCAAAGCAAAAGTATGAGAAATGCTTCGATATTATATTAAGGCTCTCTGGATTCTGAAGTGTTATTGAGTATCATTGAACATAATCATAAATATACAAAATTGGAATATTCTATGGGAAAGATTGGAACTTTTCATAACTATAACTGATCAGACTCACCATAAAGGCGAGTAAGGAACACTAAACTGCTAACCGCAAAATCTTTTATGAGCGGGGTCTTGCTCAGGTTTTAAGAATGAAAAAGTGTCTTACTTACTGGTCTTTGAGATGAAGTTTTTATGGTTGTGCCTGTCAGATGGCAGGTAGGCACGTAACCTCACAGAAACACGGAAACACAAAATTTTTTTTATATGATTTTTTAAGGGCACGAAAACCCTAAGAATTTACTCACTAAACCACGAAGGGCTCTAGTATCACTGTCAACGCACTAACACCTCTAACGCCCGGCTCAACGCACCAACCTCTCTAAGTCACCAACGCTAAAACAAGACACGAACATTCCCCAAATCACTAAAGTTTAATATCCCGGTCTGTGTTCCCCTTGACCTATAACAGGGATATTGATCGTGTAAGCGTCAACCGTGCAGTTAAAATTTCGTGTTTTTGGGAATATTCGGGCCTTGTTTTAGCGTTGGTGAATTAGAGCACTTCGAGCATTAAGCCGTGCATTAGAGACTTTAGTGCGTTGACGGTGATACTAGAGCATTTGTGGTTTGGTGAGTGAACCTTTGGGTTTTCGTGACCTTAAATTCTAAAAAAAAATTTGTGTTTCCGTGTTTCTGTGAGGTTACGTGCCTGCCTGCCATCCGACAGGCACAACTGCAGAACATCGATACCATAATAGATGTTACATGCAAGTCTTTACAGAGACCATTAAAAAGTTTTTCATGGGAGCGCACAAAGGCAAACAAGGAACACAAAGAACTTTTTTAGAAGATTAGCATTTTTTAAAAAAATTTTGTGGTCCTTACTCGCCTTCGTGCGCTTCGTGGCGAAAAATGTTAGGCGTATGTGCTGGAAAAGAAGATGAAATAAATTATCTATAAAAAACTCACATGCGTGTATCAATTTTCTTTCACTTCACGGGAAGTTGTTACCGCCCGGTTGATCTCGTTCAATAATTGCTCTTCGGTCTTACCTTCAACGGATATTCCCATTTTCTTCGCTATCTCGATGACCTTTTCAGACGGCATTTTCGGGACTATGGAGCTCTGAGATATCAGCGAATCCTTATTGATCTCCATCTCGAACTCTCGCTGTGCCTTCTTGACTTCAGCGTAAAACTTACCGATCTGGCGTATGTATTCGGGCATCTTATCCGGCCCGAAAAGCAGAAGCGCGATCACGGCGATGAAAATAATCTGGATGAAATCGACCATTAAAGGACACCTTAGCAATAATGAAATGCTTTACAAGATATAAACATTTTCAGGCAAAAAAGACAGAAAGGATAAACAGGTCACTGTTTATCCATTAAATGACAGGCCACGAAATGCTCGTTGCCGGTATCCTTCATCTCGGGCTCGACCTTGCTGCAAATATCCATCCTGTGCTTGCACCTGGTATGGAACCTGCAGCCTGAAGGCGGGTTTATCGGTGTCGGAACGTCGCCTTCGAGTATGATACGGTTCCTCTTACAGTTCGGGTCGGGGACCGGTATCGCCGATAGTAACGCCTGGGTATACGGGTGTAGCGGCTTATCGAAAAGCTCCTGCGTCTTTGCGGATTCCACGATCTTACCGAGATACATCACGGCCACCCTGTCGCTGAGATATTTCACTACTATCAGGTTGTGCGAGATGAACAGGTACGTAAGGCCTAACTCTTTCTGCAGGTCTTTAAGCTTGTTAAGGATCTGCGACTGCACAGAAACATCTAAAGACGATGTCGGCTCGTCAAGCACCACGAACTTCGGGTTCAGCGCAAGCGCCCTTGCGATGCCTATCCTCTGCCTCTGCCCGCCGCTGAACTCATGCGGATACCTGTGGAGGTGCTGAGGGTTAAGGCCCACGGCCTCTAAAAGCTGGGTAACCGTGTTCTCGACATCCTCGCCTTTCACAAGCCCGTTAATTATCAGCGGCTCTGCAATGATGTCCTTGATGGTCATCCTCGGGTTCAGCGATGAATTAGGGTCCTGGAAGACGATCTGCATGTTCTGCCTGAGCTTCAGCATATTCTTTTTGTTATATTTCATTATGTCTTCATTGTTGAACAGTATCTGCCCGCCGGTAGGCTCCAGAAGCCTTAATATTGTCCTGCCAACGGTCGTCTTGCCGCAGCCGCTCTCGCCTACAAGGCCCAGCGTCTCCCCTTTCTTGATATAAAGATCGACGCCGTCGACCGCCTTGACGTTCTGTACGGTCTTTGAGAATATGCCGCCCTGGATCGGGAAATATTTTTTAAGGTCCTTAACTTCAAGGAGTATTTCCGACATTTAGCTCACCCTCTTTTTATCGGCATACAGATGGCACATCACAAAGTGCCCGCCCTCTACCTCGTAAACATCCGGCTTTTCTTTCCTGCAAATATCTATCGCCTTGCTGCACCGGGGATGAAACCTGCATCCGTTCGGGGGCGTGATAAGGTTAGGCACCGAGCCCGGTATCGTATCCAGACGCGAAGCGACGTTCTGCGATATCTTCGGGATGGAGCCGATAAGGCCTTTCGTGTACGGGTGTAACGGGTTAAAGAATATGGTCCTGACATCGCCCAGCTCTACTATGCATCCCGCGTACATCACGCCTATGCGGTCACATACGTCCGCGACCACGCCAAGGTCGTGGGTGATCATTAAGATCGATGCTCCTGTGCGCTTCTTCAGGTCTTTCATCAGCTCAAGTATCTGCGCCTGGATCGTCACGTCAAGAGCAGTCGTCGGCTCGTCGGCGATGAGAAGCTTTGGATTACAGGCAAGCGCCATCGATATCATCGCCCTCTGGAGCATTCCTCCGGACAGCTCATGCGGGTAGCTCTTCGCTACCCTTTCGGGAGCCGGAATGCCAGTGAATTTAAGCATCTCGATCGATTTGTCGTGGGCGGCCTTTTTATCCAGCTTCTGGTGCAGCATTATGACCTCGGCTATCTGATCGCCTATGGTGAACACAGGATTGAACGAGTTCATCGGCTCCTGGAATATCATTGAGATCTGATTACCGCGTATGCTGCGCAGCTCATGGTCCTTTAACTTAAGGATGTCCTTACCTTCGAACAGTATGCTGCCCTCGTCTATCCTTCCCGGAGGCGACTGTATAAGCTTTATGATAGAGAGCGCAGTGACGGACTTTCCGCATCCGGTCTCCCCCACCAGCCCGATAGTCTCTCCCTTAAAGATGTCCAGGTTGATCCCGTCCAGAGCCTTAACTACGCCTGCATAAGTGTAGAAGTTAGTTTTCAGGTCCTTTATGCTAAGAAGAACTTCTGACATGTTTTTCCTCCGGTTATCTCCTCTGCCTCGGGTCAAGTATGTCTCTCAATCCGTCTCCGAACAGGTTGAACCCAAGACAAACGATCAGGATCGCAAGCCCCGGGAACGTCGCCATCCACGGCTGGTTCATCATGTAAGCGGCACCTTCGGATATCATCCTTCCCCATTCGGCCTGCCCCGGCTTGGCGCCGAAACCTATGAAACTCAGGCCGGCTGCGACAAGTATGACAGTACCGAGGTCCATCGTCGCCTGGACGATTATAGGGGATAGGCAGTTAGGGGCGAGGTGCTTGAGAATGATCCTTCGGTCGTTAGCGCCTATCGCCTTTGCGGCTTCGATATATGTCCGTTCTCGAATCGATAGCGCCTGCCCTCTCACCAGCCTGGCATATATCGGCCACCACACGATAGTCATGGCCAGCATGACATTCTCGATGCTTCTGCCCAGCGACGCGCAAATGACCATCGCCAGTACAAGGCTGGGGAAAGCGAGGAAGATATCCGTGATCCTCATCATCACTTCGTCTATCTTGCCACCGTAATAACCCGATATGGCTCCCACTACGGTCCCCACTAAAACGGAGACCAGCACTACGCTGAAACCGATATACAGGGATATACGGGTGCCCCATATCACTCTGCTAAAGATATCTCCGCCGGTATCATCGGTACCGAACAGATGCTCGTCGCTGGGTGCCAGCTTTAGCTGCTTCCAGTCCCTGTGCTCGGCGCTGTACGGCGCTATCCAGGGAGCGAATATAGCTACAAGGAAGAATGATAATATGATCAAAAATCCAAGGACTGCCAGAGGGCTCTTCCTGAACAGGTGGATCGAATACTTAATCTCTTTTATCTTAGATTCGTTTTTCGTTTTCCAGTCCTGGACCATTGAGCCTTTCCTGGATGCTCCTGTTATGACCTCTTGTGACGTTGCCATTTTTGATCACCCGTATTTGACCCTCGGGTCAAGATATGCGTACAGTACGTCTACCACCAGGTTCGTGAATACATAGATCAAAACGACAAGGAGCGTGAACCCCATGATCGAAGCGAAATCCGATGAAGTGATAGCGCTGACCGAATATTTGCCGATACCCGGCCACATGAATATTGTCTCCGTAAGCACAGCACCCGAAAGAAGCCCTCCGAAAGCTAACCCTGCCACGGTCGTGGTCGGAGTAAGCGCGTTCCTGAGAGCGTGCTTGAAGATCACGGCCTTCTCTGAGAGACCTTTTGCCCTTGCCGTCCTAATGAAGTCCTGCGTCATGGTCTCAAGCATGCTCGATCTCATCATCCTGGATATGACCGCCAGATAAGTGAAGCACAGGCAGAAAGCCGGCATGACAAGATGCTTTAGCGACTCAAAGAAAAGGTCGACGTTCCCTGCTAACAGGCTATCGATCAGGTAAAGCCCCGTGACGTTGGGAGGCGGAGTAGTAAATAGAGGAAGCCTGCCTCCGAGCGGGAGCATGTCAAGCTGTAAATAGAATATGTATTGCAGTATGAGACCGAACCAGAATATCGGTACGGAAACGCCGCAGAGGCTGAACAGCCTAACGACATGATCAGGAAGCTTATCCTTTTTAATGGCAGAGATAATGCCAAGCGGGATCCCAATAAACAAACACATCGTCATCGCCACCATCGTAAGTTCGAGCGTGGCCGGGAAGTAGTTGATGAGACAGTTGATCACAGGCCTTTCGCCTTGAGACGCCGAATTTCCCAGGTCAAGATGAACGAGGTCGTTAATATAATACATATACTGGATCGGTAAAGGATCGTTAAGATGATGCTGCTCAATAATTATCGCATATCGTTGCGGTGTAGTCTTATCGGATACCCAGGCAGCGGCAGGGTCTCCCACCATATGCGATAAAGTGAATGTTATGAATGTTATCCCTATAAGCACAGGGATCAACAATAAAAATCTTCTGAAGATATAATCGCGTAACTTCATACCCATCACGTTTTCTAGATTGTTTCAACACCCCTTAGTAAAAAATTCTAAGTGGCTGTTTATTTGGTCCAACAGCCACTTAAAGCTCATTTTATTAATACATTCTGTTACTTATACAGGGTATAGTAGATCAGGTTGCTGTTCATCGGATTGTACCAGTAGCCTTTCAGTTCCTTCCTCATCGGCTGGAACTCTACTGCCTGGGCTGTCCAGATGTATGCGCAGTCCTCATTCGTACCCTCGATGATCTGAGTGTATGCTTCGGTCTGCTTTGCCTGATCGGTCTCCCACTTTGCGTCAGCATAGATGCCGTCTATGGTCTCGTTAACGTATGAGACCTTGTCAGCGTAGTAACCGTATGATACGCAGAACGGCTCTATGAAGCTGTCAGCGGACGGGTAGTCGGCGATCCATCCGAGGTAGAATATCGGAAGTTCCTTATCCCTGTTCTTCTTGACGTAGGTCGGCCAGTCAAGTTCCTGGACATCGACGCTAATGCCTAAGTCGTACTTCTCGATCTGGTCCTTCAGCATCAGGCATGCGCTCTTACGGCCATCGTTACCTGCGTTGTAGTAAAGGATGACGGATGTGGGCTTGCTCTTGCTGTATCCGGCGTCGATAAGAAGCTGCTTTGCGTGCTCGGGATCAAATTTCTGCTTGGGTATGCTGGGATTGTATCCGGGTAATCCTTCGGGGATAGGTCCGTTCGGGATCTTACCGTAGCCGAGGTTAACGACGTTAACGAAGGTCTCGGTGTCGAACGACTCGATGAATGCCTGCCTTACCCTCTTGTCAGTGAACATCGGGGTTATCGATGCGTTCTGGTTGAAACCGATGTATGACACTGTAACGGTCGGATCTCCAGCCTCTAACACAAAGTCCGGCTCTGCAAGAATGTCGTTAGCGTACTGGAACGGAGCGTATATGATGTCGGCCTCACCCTTCTTCATGGCAAGGAACCTGGTGTTCCAGTCCTCTACGTACCTGACGATGACCTTGTCACACTTTGCGGGGGTTCCCCAGTAGTCATCGTTCTTGACCATGGTGATCTTGTCCATGTGGTCCCAGGAGACGAACTTGAGCGGACCGGTACCGCACATGTGCTCGGTCATGAACTCGCTCTGCTCGTTGGGCTTGTATCCACCGTTCGCCTGGTCATATGACGGGCTTATGATTGAAGCTGCGTAGAAAGCGAGACAGTCAAGGAACGGCCTGTATGGCTTCGCTAACTTGACCTGGACGGTGTTCTCGTCGATGACCTTGACGGTCTCCTTTGCGAGATATGCGTCAATGTCGGCCTGTGACTGCTCGGAGTTCATATACTCTGAACCGCCGTATAACAGCGGGGTTATGACTGCCTGCCACGGGTCGAGGTTCATGATAACGCCCCTGTCGAAGGAATACTTGACAGCGGATGCGTTGAATGCAGTTCCATCATGGAACTTGACTCCTTCCTGGAGGTGGAACGTGTATGTGAGACCATCTTCAGATATGTCCCAGGACTTTGCCAGAACGCCGACAGGCTTGGTTATGTCGGAACCCTCATAAAATATAAGTGTCTCGTAAACGTTCTGAATTATCTCTCCGCCGGCGGATTCATAATCATATGCCGGGTCAAGCGACTCCGGCTCTCCGGATACCATCGATACGATCGTGATCGGCTCCCCGGTCGTCGGTGTCGGTGTCGCAGTAGTTTCAGGCTGGGTACATCCTGCTACCAGTATAGCTGCGGTCGCTATAAAGATCATAAGGGCTGTAGCCAGTTTCCTCCCAAATCTCTTATCCATAATTTTCACCTCTTAATATAACAAAAAATGTCAGTGTGTCAGTGCTTGACAACTAACAGCTAGCATATCGTATAAGATTCTTGGTACTTATTAGTATCGTTATTAGAATAAATTTGGCTAATGCACAGGAAAATTGGTTGGAGAATAAATATTGGCTTCAATGTATTATTTTCGATGTTTATGTACAAATAAATACATAACAAAACATATTCAATGAATAATACTATTAAATTATTAATTAATTTTATTCGATAACTAAACTTGCGTAAAGCAATCGCCATAAGCTCAATTGTCATTGTATTCATGGAAAATAGTAAATTTTATACTCTTTGATGAGTCCCGTTAACTTGTTGGTTTATATTATCTTATAATCTGATAGTATGTGATTTGATTTTGTATGCTGTGCCTGAATATGATGCACGTTCATATCAAAGACTCAAAGTTTCTTTTAAAAATCATTGAGATCTTCTTTGAGTCTTTGATATGAAGATGCATTAAGTTCGTGCATAACTTCCTGCATCAGAGACTGTGAAAAACTTGAAAACACAGCTAATAAAAATGAACGCAGGAAAGCAAAAGGTTTAAAAGATAAAGCTGTATCTTAATACCACGGAGTTACACGGGATGTACCACCTTGAATGTATAAAATGCGGGGCAAAGTACGCACCCGACGAGATCATATATACCTGTAAAAAATGTGACGGACTGCTGGACGTCGTTTATGATTATTCTAAGATCGAGCTTAGCAAAGAGGACCTGAAAGGCCCCTTGTCCGTATGGAAATACAGGGCGCTCCTTCCGGTCAGCAGGGAGCCGATATCCCTTAAAGAAGGCGGCACGCCAGTATATCACATACGCCGCATAGGAGAAGAGATCGGCATTAAGGACGCCCATGTCAAGCACGAGGGCATGAACCCGACAGGATCCTTTAAGGACAGGGGCATGACCGTAGGCGTCACCAAGGCGCTCGAACTGGGAATGACAAGCGTCGCATGCGCATCTACCGGTAACACCTCGGCGTCGCTGGCAGTGTATGGTGCCAGGGCCGGAATACCTGTGATAGTATTACTTCCGCAGGGCAAAGTGGCCCTGGGCAAGATCGCACAGGCATTGATGCACGGCGCCAAAGTTCTGAGCATACGCGGGAATTTCGACGATGCGCTCAGGCTCGTAAGAGAGATGTGCATCGAGAACGGCGTATATCTTCTGAACTCGATAAACCCGTACAGGCTTGAAGGCCAGAAGACTATCGGGTTTGAGATCGTAGACTACTTCGGCTGGGAAGTCCCCGACCGCATCATACTGCCGGTAGGCAACGCGGGTAACATCACGGCAATAACAAAGGGCCTTAACGAGATGAAAAAGCTCGGATTGATCGACCGCGTCCCGATGATGACGGGAATTCAGGCAGAGGGCAGCGCACCCATAGTAAAGGCGATAAAATCCGGCTCCGAGAACATCACTGTCGAGTCCAAGCCCGAGACTGTCGCTACCGCTATCAGGATAGGAGACCCCGTGAATGCGGTTAAAGCGCTTAACGCTATCAGGACCACTGGCGGAACAGCTGAGACTGTCACCGACGAAGAGATACTTGCGGCACAGAGGATGCTTGCCGTAAAAGAAGGTATCGGCGTAGAGCCTGCATCAGCGGCATCTGTCGCGGGAATGATAAAGCTTAGAAAGATGGGCGTCATCGAAAAGGATGAACGTGTGGTCTGTGTAACCACGGGACACCTGCTTAAGGACCCCGAGACGGTCATTAAGATGTGCGAGAGCCCCATAGAGGTCGACGCCACAAAAGAAGCTATCAGAAAAGTCCTCGGACAGTAAATAATAGAACTTGATCATCATCAAGTTCATCTTTTTCTTTAATTTTTGTTTTAGGTCTTTCGTGAGAGATAATTATTGTCATACCTGCCATCCGAAAGAAACAACACAAAAACATTCCCTAAAAGCCCAATCATCTTAATTTATTCTACCAATATTATGGATATCATAGATACGATATCGTCCTGCATTAACCGGTCCCTTCCCCGGACAAAGGGTCCCCATCCGGCATTTTCCAGCGTCTGCTGGACATCGATGCCGCAAGCCTCCAGTGACGGCCTCGCTATAACAGGATACAGGCAGGGAGCGTCAGGATCGCTCAGCACGATGCATTCTTCGCAGCCGGGACAATAGTTCAGCCCGAAAACGAAAACTTTTCTGTAGCCGTTAAGAAAAGTAAAGCGCTCCAGCTTGAAGAATGTGTCAAGCGCTACGCTCAGCCCGTCAAGATGTGACCCGTTCTGCATATTTTCCTGGCCTCCGGGAACATCGTATCTTATGATGAAAGCCTTGCTGTAGCTTTCTAGTATTTTTCTCATCGCATCGGGTGCAGGGCTGTGCGGAGGGCATGTAAGCCTCCTGCCATAGTTAGGACAGCCGTACTGGCACTTCAGCCTGACCCAGTCATCGACGATTATATCCATGACCGGTATACGCTTTATGTCGGTGATGCCGAGCTCCTGCGCGAAACTTTTTAGATGCTGGTCGAAGTCTTCAGACGGCAAATTTAACCCTCCACTAATAATGAAAACTTATTTTTGTGTTTATTTTTATGTTCTGTGAGAAACAGGCGGTGAAAGCAGGATATACCAAGATTTTTAACGTTTGGTGGTTCGTCCGTCTTTGTTATTTTTATACTCAGGGAATATTGACAGGAGCGGACTGCTATCAAATCGCCACGTACACTTATGCAATGATCGCCCCAGAATTTTCAATCACTAATCGCACAAAGGCGAACAAGGAACACAAAGGACTTCCTTTAGAAGAATAGTATATGCTAAAAAAATTAGTGGTCCTTACTCGCCTTCGTGCGCTTAGTGATTAACCTGCGCGATTTTGTTTGTCGCCATGTATAAAAAATATTAGATCATACATTGCCTGTCTGAATATAATAGTAATCTTTTTTAATGGGATCAATTGCCACGACCTCCCCGTCCGCAGGTTTACCGCTTGCGCCCACATAGCCGTATATACCGGCAGTGGGGTCGAGGACGATGCAGGTCTGGTTATTTACGACGCATGAAGTCATATCCTTATCCTTCAGGAAGTCCTGCGTGGAATAGCTATAATAGGTCTTTATCAATACGTCGACGATAGAATCCTTTCCGGCATCATTCTTGAGGACCAGGCCGCCGTGGGAGAGCATGGTCTCGCAGATGTCGCTTATCTTCAGGATGTTCTCAGCCCTGTTCGAAGGATATTCGTTAAAGTTCTTACTCGTGCGAAGAGCCTCATAGTCTGCTTTCGAAGGCACTACGTATATTGATATCGGCTGCGTTGAAGTGACGCTGTATTCCATGTTCATGTACTGGATCGGCAGATTGAACTTTGAACCGTCGCCGCCGTAGTACCAGAGGTAGTTATCCTTAAGCACCATCGATTCGCTCTTTTCGTTGACCAGGTACAGCTTGCCGTCCTCGATCAACGTGTCCATTTTTTCCTTTTTAGCAAGTTCGCCGGCAGCAACCTCTATAATGGAACCATCGACATACCCGCGAAGCTTTTCCTCGTCCAGTCCAGCCACCAGACAATACGTGTGGTTCTCGGTCATCACGAAATACGACCTTATACCGATATTCTCAAGCAGGGAGCAGAGCAATATGGTAAGGTCCTCGCAGTCCCCTCCGCCTATCTGTATCGTCTCGAACGGGTCCTGGATGAACTCTCTTGACCTTGGATCGCTGTAATAGGCATAATTTTCGACTACATACCGGTACAGCTTGTTCACCTGGTACTCCTTGTCCCCGGACGGCCCTCCGCTTACTGCCGTGGCCGCATAAGCCCTGAGAGTCACATTGTCGAAGACCATCTCGTCAAGGTACGGGTCTGCTTTTTTGAGGACGGGGTCCGACAAGTCCGGAATAGCAGTCTCTTCCAGGCTCCTGACAAAATCAACACAACCCGAAACTGAAACTATCAATAATAGCACTATAAGCCCGATGATGATCGGCTGCTTTATTATGTGGTCTATTATCCTGGCCAAGGTCAATTCACGAGTATAGAATTAACAGGTATGCTACTTAAAGGTTATTTTATTATTGGGCATTATAGGCTCGTTTACGAGGCGATCGCAGGATATACGGGATACCGATTTCAAAATAGTAATTTCAAATAACGTATCTTACATAACGATTATATCTAAGAAGGCCAATCAATTGCTATATGAAAAATTGCAGACCTGCCTTAATTATCTCTATATTACTTATCACATCGATTCTTGTAGTGCCTGTTTCGTCGCTGGGATATGGCGAGCTTAAGGTCATTAAGCCGCAGTACAAGGCATGGTCATTTTCCAATAATGTTGGCAGCTATAAGGGGGAGATCTGTGACCCCTGCTGCATTAAGATAGACTCAAAAGATAACATATACGTGCTCCAGAGAATAAACTACGGGAGCAAGTACAGAAAGATAATTTCCGTATATGATAAAAACTTCAGTTTCATCAAAAGCATCGATATAATAAAAAGATCAATGACGATGGAAGGTGTCGGAGATAGCGCCGGGCATTATGGGCCAGGGTTCTATTATGACCAGACGTCAAGCGATTTTGACGTCGGGAAAGACGGCAGGATATACGTGCTGAGCGCGTATGATATTCTGATGTTCGAAAACGACGGCAAATATAAAGCACAATTCTCGGTCTCGTCATCGATGTCATATGCAGAGAATACCACTGCAGGAATGAGATTCATGTACCCGGCCGGCATAGTGATCGGTGACGACAATACCATATATACGACAACAGGCGACAGTATAAAAGAGCATGAGATACTGGCATTTAATCCTGACGGCAGGCCTGCTACGAGGATCCAGTCACCGGCAAACCAGACATCCGCTTTCTTTAAGGATGCAAGAGACAACATCTTTTTGATAGAGTCAAAGACGAATAAAGCCTATAAGTATACGGGCGACCTTAGCGGAATCAAATTCCTTGAACTCGACATGGGAGGATATGAAGGCCAGATAACATCCCTTACAGAGTTCTCCGACGGTAAAATAGCCGTTAGTGCTGACGGCATATACATATTTAATGAGGATGGGACCCTGAAGGTGCGCATTGCCGATAACGGGATCGCGAACGGAGTCGACTGGAAGAGGCTGGTAGCATCGGATTCGAGTGACCGACTTTTAGTCCTGGCAGGGTTAAACAGCCAGAGCGGCGCTCCCGCACCACTGACCGGATACGACCGGCTGTCCTGGGAACTGGCATCCATGGAAAATAATCCGCTGTCAGCCCTGTCCAATTACGGGGATTCGCCATGCTGTGTTGCTCCGCTGGCGCCATTCTATCTCTTGTACAGCGGATTATGCGCGGTCATGGAGGCATTGTAGACAGGCTACAGGACACATGATCAAGCGATTAGCTCATATACATTAATTTCATAAATATATAAACGCCTTCAATTGGGGTGGGGGTTGGATATGAAAATAGGATACTGGATAATAGGATTATTGCTAACTTTGTTTATTTTAGCCGTGCCTGTGACAGGGCTGGCGCAATACGACAATAAGGTCTTGAAGCCCGACATGATGCAGGGCGAATACGGTAACGGGACTGGGCAGATATACAGGCCCATTTCAGTGGCCACAGATAAGGACTGTAACATCTACGTGCTCCATGATTCATACATTGATATAAACGACAGCAGCCGCCATAAAAGGGTCGTTTCGATATACGACAAATATGGCAACCACCTGATCACGTTTGACGTCGTAAAGAGAACGACGAAGGAATTGAACCCGGCACCGCTGGGAGATTTGATATCATCCAATTACTATTATGATGTCACCGCTTCGGAACTGTACGTAGGCGAGGACGGCAAGATATACGTCCTTAGCGCATATGACGTGCTCATCTTCGATGAGAAGGGCAAATACAGGTCGCAGTTCACCGTATGGCCCAACGCTAACTGGATATACAGGTACAAGGATACCTCATACCATTATCCGAAAGGTATCTACGTGGACAATATGACCAGAATATATACGTCGACGGGAAGCCTGCCGTCAGAACATGCGATCCTGGTCTACAGCTATGACGGAAGGCTGTTGAACAAGATGAACACGCCCACGAACGGACTTACAGACCTGTTCGCGGACAAGGACGGCACTATCCACCTCCTTGAAGAGGACAGCAAGACAATTACGCTTTATGACAGGTACCTGAACAAAATAGACACAATCAAGCTGGACTATAAAGGCGAAGATAAGATCACGTCCATTACGATGATGCCTGACGGCAAATTCGTCGCCAGCGCTAACGGTGTCTTCGTATTCGGCGAGAACGGAAGATACGTTAACCATTTCAAAGACTATGACGCGGCTAAAAAGATGAACTGTACAAGGCCTGTCGCTACTGACATTGAAAAAAGGATCATAACCATAAGCGGCCAGGAAGACTCTGATAAAACTGCACGGCCGATCCTGATATATCTCACGGAAAGAAATGGCGCAAACCCCACGGCAGGCACAGGATATGATCCAAATAATACGCCTGCACCGACATATAACGGTAACATTGAACTTACTCCTGACTATGAAGGAGGATGGATCAAGGCTTATCGTAAAGACTATCAGCCGGTGGCATGCTGCGTGCCTTACGCGCCGCTCTATTTGATATTTCAAGGGTTTAACCTGATCGCGGGCTCTATCCCCTGACCTGCTAAAGGGATACCCCTGCCCACCTTTTTTATCTTTTTTATACGCTGCATTAAAGTATGATGAACGGTTAATTACTCGGGGAGATAGGTCCTATGTCTGACGAATTTTTCATGAGGGCGGCCATAGAGAAAGCCAGGGAAGGCATCAAAGAAGGCCAGACACCGTTCGGAGCATGTATAGTGAAGGACGGTAAGATCATAAGCTCAGCGCATAACCTTGTCTGGGAAAACACGGACATCACGGCTCACGCTGAGATAATTGCCATCAGGGAAGCATGTGAAAAATTGAACACTATTGATCTTTCGGGCTGTGAGATCTATACTACCTGTGAGCCCTGTACTATGTGCTTCAGCGCCTGTCACTGGGCGAAGATAGGGAAGATCGTATACGGCGCGCTTATCGAGGACGCTAAGAAAGCCGGCTTTAGCGAGCTAACTATACCGAATGAGGATATGAAAAGGCTCGGGAATAGCCCTGTGGAGATAGTCGGGAATTTTATGCGGGGAGAAGCGCTGGAGCTTTTCAGGGAATGGGAGAAAAAAGGAGTTAAAAGAGTCTATTGATATAACATGCCCGGTATTTATTAGCAGGATCCCAAATTATTAGGCCAGTATAAAATTGTACACAAAGGGCTCGAAGGAACACGAAACTGCTAACCACAAAGCGCACAAAGGCAAACAAGGAACACAAAACTGCTAACCACAAAGCGCACAAAGGCAAACAAGGAACACAAAACTGCTAACCACAAAGCGCACAAAGGCGAACAAGGAACACCAAACTGCTAACCACAAAGCGCACAAAGGCGAACAAGGAACACAAAGGATTTTTAAAAAATAAAATTGTAGCATATTTTAAATTAATAGACTATCCGGGAAATGCCATCTCTGAGATGCTGTGCATTAAAATTAACTATAAGCCCTACTCTGTTACCGGATAGTTTCAGATAGGTTATCAATTGTGATTTATGAAGAGGTAGTATTGAGTCAATGGCCTTAAGTTCGATAATTATCTGATTCTCGACTAACAAGTCCAGCCTTAATCTGGATCGGATCTTAGTGCCTTTATATTTTAATGGGATCTCAACCTGTGATTCTGAGAATATGCCCCTCATTCTTAACTCTTCCAACAAGCAATCCTCATAGACACTTTCCAGCAATCCCGATCCGGTCTCATAATGTACGCTAAAACATGCATCTACGACCTCTTTAACTATCCTTTCTGTCTCCTCAGGTATAGGTTGAAAATCCCGTGCTTTTCTCTCATTAAGAACATATTCAGCAACCCTTCTTCCAGAACGTTCCTCATCAAAATCCATTATCATCACCAAACAATAAATTTTTAATACAAAATTATGAGAAAAAGTATTAAACATTAACAATGACCAATCCGAAAATAATAAAAAAATTGTGTACCTTGTTCGCCTTCGTGCGCTTCGTGGTTAACAGTTTCGTGTACCTTGTTCGCCTTCGTGCGCTTCGTGGTTAACAGTTTCGTGTACCTTAGTCGCCTTCGTGCGCTTCGTGGTTAACAGTTTCGTGTACCTTAGTCGCCTTCGTGGTAAAATAATAGAGATTTGTAACAATTATTAACGCGCTGATGATGATTCTTTTGTTTCATAGACGGGCAGCATCACTACGAACCTGCAGCCTTTGGTATAGTCCCCTTCTACGCGGTCCTCTACCCAGAAACGCCCGTTGTAATCATCCACCAGTATCTTTATCAGGCATAGCCCGAAGCCTTTGCCTGACTCCCGTGTCCTGGCAAGAGACAGCCTTTCGAACAGCTTTGTTTTTATATCATCCGGTATTCCTGGGCCGTTATCCTCCACCATCACCTTGTAATACTCCCTGCCCATGTCGCAGACCTTTTTGAGTATTATGTTAATGGTCAGCGGTCCTGTGGAGTGTTTTATCGCATTGCCCACAAGGTTAGAGAAGACATCCTTGATCAATTCGTTGGCCAGTACATAGCAGCCTATGACAGGGATATAGTTTATCGTGATCTCCCTGCCGGGTATCTCCGCATATTGCTTCACCACGTCCTGTAAGACTACACCGAGATCCATCACCATAGGCTTGATCTGGCCCGTGCGCTCTCTCTGTATCTTCTTGACGTTCTCTATTAGCTTGGAGTTACTCCGTAACATCTCTATAGGCTTCTCCAGCATGGTCATATTATCTTTTTCGAGTATCCCCTGCGTTTTAAGGATGTCAAGTGCCATTTCAAGGTATCCCATGGCGATCTGGTTGAGGTTATTGATATCATGGCCCATCAGATCCACGTATAGTTCAGACTGTGCCTTTGCCTCTTTTAGCTCTTCTTCCGTACGCTTGCGCTGCGTTATGTCAAGATTTATCCCTACCCAGGAAGTTATATCGCCTTTTTCATCGCGGATCGGCACTCCGCGGGATAACAGGATATGGCATTTTCCGTCAGCCCCTATGATACTATACTCATAATCCCAGAAACAGGCTGTATCCATACACATTTTCCAGTCGTTTTTCGTTCGCTTCCTGTCCTCAGGCGTAAGAATATCCATCCACCCATATCCTTTACACTCTTCCATGGTCTTGCCTGCCATTTCGAGGAAAGACCTGCTTAAATATTCCATTCCGCCATCCGGACCGGTTATCCAGACGCCATAAGGTATGAGTTCCCCTATGGAGCGATACCTTTCTTCGCTTTCCCTGAGCGCCTTTTCAACCTTATCGCGCTCGGTCATATCCCTGGCAGCGGCGAACACGCCTATTACGTTACCATACTCGTCGCGATAGACTGATGCGTTATAGAGGACTGGTATGATGTGGCCGTCCCTGTGCCGGATCTCAAGGCGGTAATCAGTTACGAAACCCTCCTTGAACGCTTTCCTGTAACCCTCCCGGGCCTTCCCGGGATCCATGAAATAGTCAGAGAAATCGGTGCCTATAAGCTCATCTCGAGAGTACCCGGTAACTTTCTCGGTCGCCATGTTAACATCGGTGATCTTACCGCCGGGGGATATCGTCACAAGAGGGTCGAGACTCGCTTCGATCAGGCTGCGGTTATAAGCGTTGGCTAGCTTTAAAGCCCGTTCGACAATATCGCGCTCGGCCATATCCCTGGCCGCGGCGAACACGCCTATTACGTTACCATACTCGTCGAGATATACAGACGCGTTATAAAGGACAGGTGTGATATGGCCGTCCCTGTGCCTGATCTCAAGACGGTAGTCCTTTACCAGCCCTTCTTTGAACGCTTTTCTATATCCTTCCCTTGCCATTTCCGGATCGGTGAAATAATCAGAGAAATCCGTCCCTATCAGTTCATCACGGGAATAACCTGTAACGATTTCCGTGGCGATATTGACGTCGGTGATCTTGCCCTCGGGCGAAATGGTCACAAGAGGATCAAGGCTTGCCTCGATAAGGCTGCGGTTGTACGCGCTGGCAAGCTTTAGTGCATCTTCCGCCATCCTGAGCTCGGTGACATCCCTGGCCGCAGCGAACACTCCTATGACTTCACCTGACTCGTCCCGATAGACTGACGCATTATAGACTACGGGAGTAATATGGCCATCCTTGTGCCTGATCTCCAGGCTATAATCCTTAACGGAGCCTGTTTTGAACGCTATCCTGTAGCCCTCTCTCGCCTTCTCCGGGTCCAGGAAATAGTCAGAGAAATCGGTGCCTATAAGCTCTTCCCGTGCAAAGCCGGTGATCTTTTCAGTAGCGGCATTGACATCGGTTATCTTACCATCGGGAGAGATCGTGACAAGAGGATCCAGGCTTGACTCTATAAGGCTGCGGTTATATTCATTGGCGCATTTTAAAAATCTCTCATACTCTTTATGCTCGGTCATATCTCGCCCCACTGCCTGGTACTCGATGACTTCGCCCTTTTCATTAAAGAACGCGTGGTTTATCCACTGCATCCATTTGATCTTTCCATCCGGAAGAACAACACGCTCTTCCAGTGTCTTCAGGGGATTCTCAGGAGAAAGAGAATAAATTGTATCAATAACTAATTGCCGATCTTCAGGCTCGACCAGGGGCAGGAAATTTTTGCCCAAAAGCTCTTCCTTCGTCTTTTCGAAGTACCTGGCATACGCATCGTTCACGAACGTCAGGAGGAGATCGGGAGTGAACCTGCATATCAGCTCAGTCTGGTCCTGGACTATGCGCCGATACTTTTCCTCACTCTCTTTTAAGCCTTTCTCGGCCTTTTTACGCCGGCTGATGTCTCTGACAAAAGCGCAGTGGAAATCTTCGTCATGGAAAGTGAATTTATAAACGGATACCTCGACCGGGAAGATCCTTCCGCCTTTAGTCTTATGCTCTGATTCGAATTTGCAGGGGGATTTTATCTCGATCTCTTTCCAGTGACTCGGCCATCGTTCTTTTGTGAATAGCGGGTCGATGTCCCACACTTTTAAGGATTGTAACTCCTTGCAGGTATATCCTAAAGAGTTGCAGGCAGCGTCGTTGACATAGTGGAAATTACCTTCGATGTCCACCAGGAATATCGCGTCGGCGGCCTTGTCCACAAGGAACTGGTCAAGCTTTAACTCTTCCTCGAATTTCTTACGCTCGGTGATGTCGGTGATGAAGCCTTCGAGCATCATCTCTTTTTCTTTAAATGAATATACTCCGCGTCCCTGCTCCCATACCCACTTTTCTTTTCCCGTGGCGGTTTTTATGCGGTAGATTATCCTGTAAGGCTCGTGTTTTTCCAGTGCCTTTTGTATGTTCGTCCATACATGCTCTTGATCTTCGGGGTGTATCAGGTCATTGTATGCGAGCTTGTTGTTATGTATAAGGTCGGACGGGAGATATCCTGTGATCTGATAGCAGCCTTCGCTCACGAACTCCATCGTGAAATCTTTGTCGTTGCGGCAGCGGTAGACCATGCCTGGGAGGTTGCTTATGAGTGTTGAGAGAAATCGCTGGCTTTCTTTTAGCGCGTCTTCGGCTTCTTTTTGTTTTCTTCTTGCTTCCTCGAGGCCGTTCACGCGGCTGCGAAGCTCATCGAGTTCATTTTTTAGCTGGTCGAGGGTTTTGTCGTTATCGCTGGCTTCGCTTTTGTTATCGGGCATGGATACTGCCTGATTTAATATATAATAGTCATTGACCTTAATATTATTGAAAAAAATATTAAGATTGGATTAAAATTACTGAATATTAGAAATAATTCGAGAAATAGGGTGTTTTATTTTATGCTTTCAACTTGAACTATATTGTTGATCTTGTGGTTGTGCCTGACGGATGGCAGGTAGGCACGTAACCTCACAAAAACACGGAAACACTAAAATTTTTTATATGATTTTTTAAGGGCACGAAATTCTCTAAGAGTTACTCACGAAATCTCTAAGGCTCTAGTATCACTGTCAATGCTCTAACACCCCTAATGCTCGGCTTAACGCTCAAATATCTCTAAGTCACCAACGCTAAAACAAGGCACGAACATTCTCCAAAACACGAAAGTTTAATATCCCGGTTTGTGTTGTAAAAAATTTGCGTTTTAGTTAATTATTCTTGTTATTCCCTTTCCTATGTTCTGTTCGTTGAAATTTATCAATAGGCCGAGTCTTTTTCCGCTAAGCCTTAAGTAGTTGAGTAATTGTGCTTTGTGTATAGGCTGTACCTGGTCTGTGGATTTGAAGTCCACTACCAGGCAGTCGTCGACTAGCATGTCCAGGATGAAATACTCATCATCATACACGATGCCGTCATACACTATAGGTATCTTGATCTGTGTCTTGACATTGAACCCTCTGCTTCTGAGTTCTTTAACCATGAATCTCTCATAGGTCTTTTCAGGAAGCCCGACCCCAAGCCTTTTATGGATGGTTAAGCCGAATCCACAGTATATTTTGCTGCTGTTTCAACGATATCAGGTAACTTCTCGTATTTTCTTTCCATCATGATCACCTTAACAAAACAATACTAATTTGCTATTAGTTGCAATAAAGTATTATAAGTTTATCCATCAGACTAAAAAAGTGAACAGGTATACGATCATTGAACAACACAAACCGCGCCATTAAACTTTAGTGTTTTGGAGAATGTTCGGGCCTTGTTTTAGCGTTGGTGAATTAGAGAAGTTAGTGCGTTGAGCCGAGCATTAGAGGTGTTAGAGCGTTGACAGTGATACTAGAGCCTTCGTGGTTTGGTGAGTAATTTTTAGAGATTTAGAGCCCTTAAAAAATCATATAAAAAATTTTGTGTTTCTGTGGTTCTGTGAGGTTATGTGCCTACCTGCCATCCGTCAGGCGCAATTATTCTCTTTATAAAGCGCTAATACGTCATTCTTTATACAGGGTATACCTGTACTGATGCATCCTTAACGCTATTTCCATATCCAGCTCGTTATACATGTCATATTGCAGCTTCATTGTGTCTTCTATCATGACTGATTGTATGACATTTACTCCGCTGTCGAATAGTGAGTCGGGCAAGAGCTGCGCGCTGGGGCCGTAGATGCTTATGATACGGGCGTTCTTAGCATAGCTCACCAGATCATCGAAGGTGCCGTTCATCAGCGTTGAGCCGGTGATTAAAACGACGTCCGACCTGGACAAGACTTCTTCATTTTCTTCTGCGCCGTGCAGGATGACGTCCCTGGGGCCGTGTTCTATCTTATCGCCTACTATTATTGTCTCGAAGAATTCTTTTGGCCTGATGTCGGTTACATGAAGCTCTTTGGATTTTCCAAGGAACTCTTTTACCATGCCGCCGTAGCCTACTATCGTTATTACGTCCGTAGGCCTGGTGAAGTCTTTTATGGCCTTATCGCTGCGATAGCCTTTTTCGTAGAGACGGTCTCCGATTATGAGTGGCCCGGAGAGGGCGTTTAATGCTGCCAGGCCGATGGATCTTTTATGGATGTCGTCGGTGTTTATTGTTTCTTCCGCGATCTCAAAAAGAGGCTTACCCACTAGGGTTTTTATGTAGTTTATGTATTCCTGTTTGTCTAACTTGCCGTAGACCGAGTGGATGCCCGTATAGTTCATTGAAATACCGCATTGTTTCTTTGAGCCTATAAGGACATTCCACTGGGGCTTGACCGCAAGACGGATAAGGTTGCCTGGCTCGAAGCCTTCTTCCCTGTACAGCGACTTTAGGTCGTTTAGTGCTTTGTTTAGGATCTTACTTGTTTTTATGTCTGAGGTCATTATGGAAGCCTCTTTTGTCGATGAGATCAGGAGGGTTATGGTTAATTATTGTTGGTAACTTATTTAAAGGTATGTTAAGCTGAAGGGATTAACGTAAGTGATTAGATCAGAAAATCAATAAATTCTTATACTAATTTTCACTATATTGTATAAAACATTAGTATTTGTTTCGGGAGATCAACTCATGTCTTTAATAAGGCATAATATATTTAAAATCGCAGGGATCAACGTTATTATAGATATGTCCAAAAGATTTTCTGCTACTTTTAAAGTCGAAGTCGATAAGGACGGCTATTTTTGTGCCGCTGATCTTGAGCAGGGCATATTAACGGATGGAAAAGATAGGGATGAGCTATTAAAAAATATCGATGAAGCCGTAGAATGCCATTTTGATGTGCCTTCCATGGAAGTCGACATCAGGATCATTGGCCTGTAATAATTCTTTTTTCTGGCGATACCCGGTCAAAGTTACCGGTCATTAAAGGTAAAGACATTTTTAAGTATCTAAGAAAACATGGATACGTCAAGAGATCGTGCAAGGGTAGCCATCACAGTTATAAGAGAGCTGATGGGAAAGGTTCAATTATCACAGTTGCAGTGCATGGAAATGATGAGATCCGGGAAGGAACACTGAGAAATCTTATTAAATACCTGGCTATGAATGAGGGTAAGAGCGAAGAAGAGATCAAAAAAGAATTAATGGAACTATGATCATTATCTGGATACTCAGAGTTCAGTGTATTTTTTGTTTGACCCTCGAGCTTTTTCTACCGGGTATTTTTTCTCGTTGATCTCCATCTTTTTTGTAAGCTCTTCGGCCAGGTCGATGTCGTATACCTGGGAGAACCTGAGGATGAAGAACATGACGTCTGCCAGCTCTTGGGTTATCTGCTCGCGGGTCTCGTCCTTGAAGAATAAGCCTTCTATCTCATTGTTTGACTTGAAGCGGAAGTTATCAAGTAGCTCGGCGGCTTCCGTAGAGATGCCTATCGCCAGATCCTTTGCGTTGTGGAAACGGTCCCAGTCGCGGTCTTCGCAGAAGCGCTGGACTTCGGATTTCAGGTCGTTGACGGTGGATGAAGAGTCGGAAGGCATGATAGGATGGTTTTATTTGGAGAGTATAAAAGGTTTTCGTAAAAATAATATATTAATAATAAAATTAAATATTGAAACATCTTTAGTAATCGATATTCGAGATATATTCATGTATTTGGTCTACACATTTTTGCAAATCGGATTCAATCTCACATTCCCAAAAAACAAAAACTTTCCATCCCGTATTTACTAAAGCTTCAGTTTTTTTCTTATCCCTTTCAACATTTTTCCTAAATTTTTCGTCCCAAAAATTTTTATGTGTTTTCGTTGTCGGGGGATTGCATTTAGGGCATCTATGCCAAAAACAACCATGAACGAATATTGCGATTTTTTTCCCAGGATAAGCAATATCAGGTCTACCAGGTGCTTTTTTCCAATGTAACCGATAACCTGATAGCCCTGCATCTCTTAATGCTTTTCTTAATTTTAGTTCAGGTTTGGTATCTTTTCCCCTTATCGAGCTCATAACTCTTGAGGTTACTTCTGACTCGGGTATAGGAGACCTTCCGTCCCTTATGAATTCCATATACATTACCTATTCTAATTTGCTAATATCATAGTAAAATACTTTTACCGCGGTCTATAATTAGTTATAAGTCCAAGGAGAATAGTAAGGATTGATCGTCAATCTTATATATGAAAAGTGACATCTATAAGGACAGTGACTACAAAATGAATGAAAAAGCATCAGGAATAACAGTTATCGATTTATTCTGTGGAGGAGGGGGTTTTAGCGAAGGATTCCATCAAGCAGGTTATAATGTAGTGTATGGTATCGATAATTGGAAGCCCGCATGCGATACACATACAATTAATGGCTTAGGTGAAACTGATCGCATAGATCTTTTAAAAATTGATGTTGATGGTATATTAAATATTAAAAAAGAACTTGAAATAAAATATAATAAAATAGACATCGTTATTGGAAGCCCACCATGTACAGAATTTTCCTATGCTAAGAAAGCCGGTAGAGGGGATATTGAAAAAGGTATGCTTTTAGTAAGAAAGCACTTATTGTTCGTCACATTATTTAAACCAAAATATTGGCTTATGGAGAATGTTCCAAGATTAGAATCAGTATTAAACGAAGAATGCGATGGTTCAAAAAACTCCGGTTGGACTATATCATATGAAAAATTAGGGATACCCACCCATAGATTTAGAGAATTAGGTCTAGAAGGATCCTCATTAGAGATACCATATGGTGAAGTATTCACAGCTTCAGATTTTGGTGCGCCGGAGAATAGAAAAAGGTTCATAGCGGGTAACTTTCCAATAGGATTAATGAATGACCAAAAAGTTGGAAAGGATGTTGATGTAAGTTTAGGTGGACTCTTAAAAAGATTAAAAGACAGTTTAATTGTGAGTGAAAAAACTGGCTTTATTGAAGACCCTAACTATAGAGGACACTTTATTAGAAAAGATGATCTGAGAGATTATAATTATAATACTTCTTTACATCCAATGTATTGGGAAGAGATGCGACATTTAAAAAGACGACATATTCAGTATGGTAGAATGAACTTGCCAGAAGACCCAAGCGTACCGGCAAGAACTATCATGGCAACAGCGACATCGTCCTCAAGAGAGTCATTGATATTCGAGACAGATGAGTATCAATTATACCAAGGTAAAAAAAGAAAGATATTTAGACAGCCAAAAGTTCGAGAAGTAGCCTGCATACAGGGATTTCCCCTCGACTTTCAGTTAGTGGCATCTAGGTTGAATGATAGATATAAATTGATTGGAAATGCAGTCCCATGCCAGTTATCTTATGCGCTTGCTAAAGCAATATCTACAAAAATAAAAATGAACTATTCAAAAATAAAAGATATGGATTTTAAAGAAAGGGCAAAATCGACATTAGATATGCAAGTTTTGAATAATAATGGACCTATAGTATCAAGACCAGTACAGATAGTTGATGAAGCAATAATTAATGGTAATGTTCATAAGACCTTTAAAGCAAAACCATTGAAGAACATTCGTAGAAAATTATTATCTTCAAAATTAGAGCAGGATTCAAGTGTAGTAATATTTGAGAATGCAGACTCTGAAGATGGGAAGGTCTCTGGTAGTTTAGTTTGGAAAGCGTGTATACAGAGGGGAATGGGTAGTAAATTTTATAAAGTATATATAGACGAGACAAGTATATCAAATATATTGTTGGATTTAAGTATACCATTTGATTCATTTTTATTAAGAAAACTGGTAAGAGAAGGAATAAATGAGGTTGATAAGGGAGCACCAAAATTCACAGATAATTGGTCAGAGTTCCCGGGATGGCTGGCGGATAATAATGAGTATTTATCATATATTACCGCAGAAAGAATAAATTTCCCAGCGACAACGTTGTTACAAAAAGCATTTACAACTGATGTCCCGGATTTGAATGGATATGTAGGCCCAATAGACATATTCGACAGTATAGATGCAATTATGTTATTATTATTTAATAACGAAGAATTTTTACATTTAAAAAATAGAATGATTAGAATCAGTCATATTAAAGATAATAATAATTATCCGAATCGAATAGATCCTAGAATTATAAACGAGATTAATAATACTGATATACCTCTAGTGACCTTGACTGCTGCAACATTAAATATTTGTATTTTAATAAAAATGTATGAACAGGATGAAGATATTAATAATCCATATTATAAATCTTTAATTAAAGCAAAAGATATGATAAAAAAATGGTGTAAAAAATAATTTTGTGAAAATAAATATTTATATTATTTTTATTGATATAGAATCGGAGACAGCCATTCCAACAATTGTGTTTGTGTAGGAACACATGTACCTCTTGATACCGCTAATTGCTGCATTTGAGTAAATACTTTTTTATAATCGATATTATTCAAATTAGGAATATCGTGCACATATTCAACGAATTTATAAGTCTCATAGGGTATCCTAATACATGTTAGGAGAGTATTTATCCGACCGACATTATAATCATATTTTCCATCAAATGTAGGTTTACCATCATCAGTATGATGATATTTAACATCCTCATTCCATCCCAGAATATTTAAAAAATGCAAAAAACCTAATGTGCCATATGGCAGATACTTCCCAACAGAATCATCAATATCAGTTATTACAGATAGAATCTGCTCGTTAGGTTCATATCTTACTTTCCCATTCACTATAGTGTGATCCAATAAATATGCATTTCTATATATTAAAACCAATAGATACTTAAAATAATCTTCATTAATTCCAGCGATTTTAGATAAGGGTCCCCAGATGTCTTGAAAAGTCATTTTTATACCTGAGTTTCCTACCTGAGGGGTCATATCAAATGGATTATTGTTTTTCTCTCTTTCTGTTTCTTTTCCAGGTTTTAAAAAATAGACTTCTACGTTGTCGGATAAAATTTCTACCACATGTTTACAAGGATTGTCTATTGTGCCTTTATTCCAAGATATTGCTTCACTTATCATTTTTTCCCTATTAATTCGTAAAGGTACAGGTTTTCCTCTTTGATTTTTTGTTCTTAAAATACTTTCATGATGCATAATAACATAGAATATTTTTAATATGCATGATATAAAAATTGTTCTAACAAGAAGAGGAATATTCTTAAGCTAACCAAATGACCCGAGTAATATTTAAAGAATGTATTACCCAACATTTATCACAGAAAAATCGAGAGCACTAAGTGTATTCCAAATATAAAACATGAAATATAGTTTAGGCATATAGGTTTTGTCGATAATAAATAAGATATATTGTTGGATTTTTAGAGATTTGTATTTGTATTTTAATAGAGATGTTTTATATAAATGGGTAAAAGTATTTGGATATGTGTGCCGAGTGATTTTTCATACTAACCTACCTAAAGTATGTAAACATCACTTAAATATTTATAAAACTGATAAAAACATGATTGACACAAATAGTAAGACAAATACAGGTACTTCACCAGAAAAAAGATAGCAAACCCAAGAATAATAATCATAAAATAAATTATACAAAAAACCTCTATTATCACAAATTTTTAATATTTATGATAAATGAGAATTAAAATATTGGGGATTGTTTTAGGGACTGCGCCATATGAGTGAGTAAAAATTAAGGAATACGTTTCACTAAGTTAAATTATGTGGAGGTTACTCAATTAGAAAGAAAAAAATTTGTTATCATATATTGTATACTCACGAAATATTAACTCCATTTCGGACAATACATCTGGTACGGGCAATATCTCCCCGGCCCCGTATTCCCACCGCAGTTCTCTATCACATTAAACCCTTTCTCATAGTCATTTTTAATGCCATCTGCAAGCTTGAGTAAATCCGCCAGGGTATCCTCAATCTTAACCGCCTTGCATCTCCCATTGACATTTTTCATACATCCATCATCTGAAACCTCAAACACCCTAGGAACCTCATCTTCAAGAAGCTCCAATGTCAACCTCTTAGGATTGTACCCCAAAGCCTTCAAAGCAGGATCATTCTCAAATGCAAGTTTATAAACCACAAGCTGGCTATCCCGGTCAACGGCAGCAGGCTCCTTTCCAGTCTTATAATCAATGATCTCGATGTCGCCATTGCTGCCAATTCTATCTATACGGTCTATCTTGCCGGTAAAGTGATACCCGTCAAGAACGAAATTGAACATCTGCTCAGTCATCAGGTTATTTGACATCCTATCCTTATTACGTGCCCAAAACACGTCAAATATCAAATTAGCCCTCTTGATGTTTACTCCATTATATTTCTGCATCTTAGCGAGGTCTTTTGCAATCTTATCAATGTCCTCTCTCGAATTCACTTTATTCTTTACCGCAAGTTCGAGCACTTCATGAACAAAGCTTCCAAACCCTAACGCGCTGTCCCCTTCGCTGTCATCGTCGCGCGAAGGCATCCTCAACACATAGGAAAGCTCAAATTTCTTAGGACACTCGCGGTAAGTTTTCAAAGCGGAGAAAGATAACTTAAACTCTTCAGGAACGAATTTTAAGCCTCTGGGAATACCGTCGCTAATATTCGATAGAATGATCCCGGCTTCTTCTGCAGCAGTCTTCGCTTCAGGTATGTTTATCGAATGCCCGTTCCCTGAAAGGCTCTGATAAAGTAAAAGATTATAGAGAGCCAGTTCCGGATCGGAATCCATATTGGCCAGTAATAGATTTTTGATCTCTGCTTTCTTCCTATCGAGATCAGAATCCCGGTCCATTCCGACGACTATTGCAGTTATGTCCTCAACAAATTCTACATCCTTATGCAATTCATCGTTTTCATAACATGCTTCATCGATAAATTCAGACGGATCCCTTTCTTTATCCCCATAGCTTCTCGCATAACAAAGATTCAGCACCTTCTTTGCCCTGGTATATGCGACATATGCAAGACGCCTTTCTTCTTTGATCCTCAACTCTTTTTTCCTGGCTTTCAACGCTTCTTCCATCTCTTTTTCAGATCCGTACCCGGCCTCGAATATCGCCTTATAGCGGTCATTCATTTCATCGGGGATCAAAGGTTCCCTTCCACCCGACGTTATGGGGAACTTACTTTCCACAAGATCAGCGATATAGACATGATCAAACTCCAGCCCTTTCGCCGCATGACAGGTCATCAAGACCACGCCATGAGCATCCTCGATCTGTGGAGACTCAAGGTCATCGCCAAGCTCGTCCAGCATCTCCATGTACTCAATAAATCCGGGCAGGTCAGTCCCGTAAAACTCCTGGAATTCCAGTATGACATCATAAAGATGCTTTAAATTAAGCATCGAAAGGCGATTATCAATAGTCGCCTCATGCGAGAACTGTCTCGAAAGCCCGGAAACATCATAAATATCAAGCAAGAGTTCCTGTAAAGGCTTATTTTTATTATTCCTCAATTCCTGTATCTTTGCCAGCAGTAAACGGATCTTATTTCTTCCTTCCTTAGACAGGCCGGAAGGCAAAGCTCCCATCATGACATTTTGTATGCTGCCCCTTTTTGCCGCTTTTGCGAGAACGTGAGAATCAGACATAGACAGTCCGTACTTATAATGTAAAAGACTCCACCACTGCTGGTCCGCGCTATATCTCGGGTTTTCCAGGTTAGCAATAACGTAAAGATAAGCCAGAGCGGTCCTGATCTCCTGCCTCTTCAGGAAACCTGTATTGCTTACAAGCTGGAACGGCACACCCCGTCGCTGAAAAGCAGTCTGGATCATAGACGCGGACGAGTGAGAACGGAAAAGAACAGCGATATCATCATGCTTTATGCCGTTATTGACTAACAGTTCAACTTCCTCGACTATCCTTCTGGCCTGCTCATTCGGGTTTTTCAAGCTGATAAGCCTTACCTTATCCCCTTCAGTATTATTTGCCGATCTTAACAGAGGAGTATCTTCAGGATCATCATAATTATTGACAATAAGCCTGTGCGCAGTCCTCAATATCGTATCTGTCGAGCGATAATTTTCTATAAGCTTATACTCTTTAGCTTTCAGTTCCTTCTTAAAGTCCCCGATATTTTCCGGATATGCACCCCTGAAAGCATAGATAGCCTGATTCTCATCTCCGACGACTGTGATATTCTTACATTTAGATGTCAATATCTTAAGGAGCTTGAACTGCTGCCTGTTAGTATCCTGGAATTCATCGACGATAACATAATCATATAGATCGGCCAGTACTTCATCATCGATATCGCTGGCATACTCCAGCGTCAATTTAATGAGGTCGGCATAGTCAAGCATTTTCTTTTCGGCTTTCTTCTCTTCATAGCCTTTCCATGCTTTTAAAAACTCGACATATTTCTCATATTCATCATACAGCGCAAGGAATTCGTTGAGCCGTTTCTTTTCTTCCCTCAGCTCCTTTGTCTGCACATCCAGATGTAAAGTCTTGATCCTGAAACGTGCATTATAAACTTCCGTTTCAAGATCGCTTTTCTTAGAATAATACCCCTTCAATTGAGATTCAAGACCCGAAATATATTCTTCAAAGTCATGCTGATACAGGTCAAGGTCTTTCGCCCTCTGTATACTGGTAATGTAATTACCAATCTTATAAGCAGGCACATCCAGTTCCTTAAAAAGTAAAAATTTAGCGTCAGTCTCATCCAGTATCTTATGATCATCGGTGATGCCAGTAGTATCCGAATTATCCCTCAGAAATTTAGAGCAAAACGCATGAAACGTATTAGCGTAAACATCGCGCCCTTCAGGAACGACCTTAACAAGCTCATCTTTCATATGTCCGGCGGCTTCGCGCGAAAAAGTAAGCATCAATAACCTTTCAGGCTTCAATTTTTTCTCTTTGATCAAATAAGCGGTCTTGGCAGTGATCATAGTGGTCTTTCCAGTACCTGCGCCTGCCGTGACCAGTACAGGGCCTTCAACATCCATTATCGCCTGTTTTTGCTCATTGTTAAGTATCCTCCCCGTGATCTCCCTGAAGGACTCGAAAAAATCCATAATTACACCCAAATAATTGATACTAATATAATGGATTACTATCCAGGTTATAAAAGATATAGCTGATGATATATAAATATTATCAATTTTTGTTTTATAACATAATTTTATGTTATTTATAAATAAAAAGAACGTGTAAAACAAAAATGTCAAAAGAGTACAAGTTTATACCACCAGCTTTTTTAACCGAAACCGGGTTATTAAACTTTCGTGCTTTGGAGAGGTTCGGGCCTTGTTTTAGCGTTAGTGAATTAGTGTATTTTTGTGCATTGAGTTGAGCGTTTGAGGCGTTAGTGCATTGACGGTGATGCTAGAGCCTTAGAGGTTTTGTGAGTCAACTTTTAGTGCCTTAGAGACCTTAAAAAATCATTTAAAAATTTTTGTGTTTCCGTGTTTCTGTGAAATTTGTATCTACCTGCCATCCGACAGGAACAACACAAAAACATCATGATAAAACACAAGAAAAATTCGTTAAGGCCATTCATCCTTTCTTAAAATCCACGACATAAAATAACCATTGAATAAATATTCATACTATCAGCAATATAACCATTTGTTATCCAAAGAACTACCAACCAACCGTAACCATCACAAGTATTAATATACTTTGTCATAAAACAAATATTTATAACATAACACACTAACATACTAAATTCACGAACGAGGGACAAGATGGCAGAACAGGACATACAGCAACAGGTCACCCTGAACATAGAAGAACTACAAGAAATGGTCCGAAAGAACCCTCAGGACCCGTTAGCCCACAACACGCTTGGCATAGCCTACGCCACCAAAGGCGACATAGACGCCGCCATACAAGAATTCAGGGACGCCATAAAGATAGAGCCAAAATACGCCGAAGCCCAGTTCAACCTCGGCTACGCATGCTACCAAAAAGGCCTCATAGACGACGCCATCCACGCTCTCCGCGAATCCATCTGGCTAGAACACGGCGAGTCCGAAGCCCCTCACTACGTCCTCGGTCTAATACTCAGCGATATTGGACAATTAGACGACGCGATGAAAGAGTTCCGCGACGTCATAAGAATAAGGGCCGACAACGCCGAATCACACTTTAACCTGGGCGTCATACTATCCAGAAAGTCCCAGATCGAAGAAGATCCTATTCTACTATACAACTCGATCCTCGAATACAGGGAAGCCATCAGGATCAAGCCCAGCTATGCGGAAGCGCACAACAACCTCGGAACATCCCTGGCGGACAGAAAGCAGATCGAAGAGGCGATGAAAGAGTTCGAGGAAGCGATAAAGATCAATCCCGAGTATGTCGACGCCCATTACAATCTCGGCAGATCTCTCGGCGATCTAAAAAAGTCGGACGAAGCGATAAAAGAGCTGAAAGAGGCCCTGAGAATAAAGCCCGACTATTCCCTTGCAAGATATTTCCTCGCAAAAGAGCTCAGGACGCAGGGCAAATACGATGAGGCCATCCAGGAATACAAAGAGGTCATAAAAGCCCATCCCGACAAAGCCATAGTCCGCGTCGACCTCGGCATCGCATATGCCCAAAAAGGCTCGCATGTAGAGGCAGTAAAGGAATTCAAGGAAGCCATAAAGCTAGATCCGCAATACGTCGACGCCAGAAGCAATCTGGGCAAGGCACTCACCGAGGCAGGATTGCTGGACGAGGCAATAAAAGAGCTGAAAGAAGCAGTCAAGATCAACCCTGACTCCCCCGGAGCCCATTATAATCTGGGCATAGCATACGGGCTAAAAGGCAGCCTCAAGAATGCCATAAAAGAATTCCGGGAAGTCGTAGACATAGTGCCGGAATATGCCGACGGCCACAACAACCTCGGCCTCGCGCTCGCAAGAAAAGGCAGCTATAACGAGGCTATCAAGGAATACCATGAGGCCATCAAGCTAAACCCGTACGACGCTAACGTTTTTCATAACCTCGGATATGCGCTTGACGCAAAGGGAAGGTTCCACGAGGCCACCCATGAGTTCCGGGAAGCCGTGTACCTGCAAAAGGATAACCCGCTATTCCACAAGAGCCTCGGCTACATCCTGGCAAAACAGGAGTTTTTCGACGAGGCCATAGGGGAATTTAAAGAAGCTATGAAGCTGGCCCCTCAGGATGCCGAAGCTTACTATCATCTCGGCGACAGCCTGTTCAAGAAAGGAAAGATAGACGATGCCATTTCTAATTTCAAAGAGGCACAAAAACTGGGCCACGACAGCGCCATAGTACATAACGCGCTTGGAGCCTGCTATGCCAATAAAGGCATGATGGACGAGTCCCTTGAAGAGTTCAAGAAGGCAGTGAAGCTTGAGCCCGGAAACGCCGAGTATCATGTCGACCTGGGTAACATCTACTGTGAAAAGAACATGTATGAGCAGGGGATCAAAGAGTTCAAGAAAGCCCTAAAGATCAACTCAAAGAACGTTTCAGCACATCTGTTCCTTGGCATATCCCTGACAGAGACCGGTAAATTCGACGAGGGCATCAAAGAGTTCAACAAAGTCCTGGAGATAACTCCGGACGACATCATCGCTATCAACAATCTTGGTAACGCATATCATTACAAAGGCGAGTATGATAAGGCCATAGAAGAGTATAAGAGATCGCTGGAAATGGACCCGTATGATTACAAGGTCCATTACTGCCTTGCTAACACCTACATGAGCAAAGAGATGCTAGAGGAGGCTATCGAAGAGTTCAAGTGGTCGCTGATGCTTAACACGAATGATTATAAGACTCACAACAATTTCGGGTTATTGCTCATGGAAAAAGGCATGATATACGATGCGATTTTGGAGTACCGCGAGGCGATAAGGCTGAACCCTGACGACTTCCTTGCCCATACTAACCTCGGCGTCGCGCTGTTAAAGAGAGACCTGTACGAAGAGGCCATGAAAGAGTTCGCGCAGGTGCTGTGCCTGAACCCGGACTATTATGATGTGTATTACCACCTGGGCTACGTCCATGAAAGGGTAGAGGACTTGAAAAAGTCCATAGAGGAGTACGAAAAGTTCCTGAAGCTCGCGCCAGAGGAAGATGAGCGCCTGGAGTATATAAAGCAGCATATTTCCGAGTTAAAAGACAAGGAAAGGACTATCGAAAGACAGGAACAGGTTTACCAGTAGATACATCAGATAATTAATCGGGTAAAATAGATCACTCATAGTCCCACAACTTTTTCACCACGAAATCTTTGATGAGCGGGTTCTTGCTCAGGTTTTAAGAATGAAAGAACGTGTCGTACTTACCCGGTCTTTGAGATGAAGTTTTTTATGGTTATGCCTGTCGGATGGCAGGTAGGCACGTAACCTCACAGAAACACAGAAACACAAAAAATTTTTTATATGATTTTTTAAGAGCCCCAAGACCCCAAAATCTTACTCACTAAATCACGAAGGGCTCCAGTATCACCGTCAACGCACTAACACCTCTAACGCCCGGCTCAACGCACCAACCTCTCTAAGTCACCAACGCTAAAACAAGACCCGAAGATTCTCCAAGGGCACGAAAATTTAACTGCACGGTTGACGCTTACATGATCGATATAATCCTTGATGGGATCAGGGATACACAAACAGCGGTTTTAAACTTTTGTGCCTTGGAGAATCTTCGGGTCTTGTTTTAGCGTTAGTGAATTAGAGCGCTTCGAGCATTAAGCCGTGCATTAGAGACGTTTGTGCGTTGACGGTGATACTAGAGCCTTCGTGATTTCGTGAGCATTTTTTGTGATTTAGTGACCTTAAAAAATCATATAAAAAAATTTGTGTTTCTGTGTTTCTGTGAGGTTACGTGCCTACCTGCCATCCGACAGGCACAACGCCAGAACTCAATCACAGAACAGATGTAATATGTCCATTTTAACTGAGACCATCTAAAAGTTTTTCATGGGAGCACACAAAAGCGAACAAGGAAAACAAAGGACTTTTTAGTATATTAGCTTATACTTAAAAGAATTTTGTATACCTTATTCGTCTTCGTGCGCTTCGGGTTTAACTGTTTAGTGGTCCTTTGTGTGCCTTTGTGCGCTTAGTGGTGAAAAAATGGTGACCTTAGTTTCCTTTGTGTTAGACATAATCAAAGATGGAATTTTTCATTTAGGATCATATCGGGAAATATTTGCTTATCAGACCTATTATACCGTCCATCCAGTCGATATTTAAAAAACTGGTTAATGATGCGCTAGGAGCGGACGCTGGCACTTTTGTAGCTGATGGCACGGGAGTCGCAGTTACGGATGGTGTTATGGTGCCGGAAGGTGTAGGAGTTACACCCATGGTCGTTGTAGTGTATATTACGACATCACCCGTATCTTCAGTGTCTGATGTCATATCGGGTGCAGGTATACCATAGTAAATATCCGATATATGTTCCCCGTTAGCTTTTACATGATATATTCCATATGGAAGACCGGAGGTGCTCATGGATACGCTATAATCTCCCTGCGCATCTGAGATAGTTTCCATAGTAGCACTGACAATGAGAGATACTTTATCCGCGGAAGATTTCCCGGATACACCGACATCATATTTACCTCCCGGGACCTTATTCACGGCGAAGCCGCATTTATTGTTAACCACGGCCATATCCATGCTTTGAGTAACCCCGAATGCTTTACCTGTGATAGTTAAAGTAGTTACGGGGCTGATCGACATGCTCAGGCCGCTGCCTTCAGGTATCTGTAATCCATTTATACTATACTCATAGTTCCCGCCTGTAACAGGTATGCTGATCGTCGTCGTACATACTATGCTTACCGGGCTATTCGGCGTCGTATGGCCTGCAAATGTAAAATATTCTCCGTTCGCCTGAATGATCTGTGCCGCAGCATTCGCGTTCGATGATAATAAGTTCAGCGATATTATCAGGCATATGAACATAGCGATGATGCTCGTTCTTTTCAGGCTATTAAAAAGGTGGTTAAGCATAGAGGGTCCCAGGGTATAATTACAACAATGATAGTGAATGAAATATAATTTTTGTTATAAATATGAAATATAGCAAAGTAAATTTACATTTTTGAAAGTAAATGATATATTAAGTATTTTACGATCATGTTTCGCTGAATACTGTTTGTAGCCATGCACAAAAATAGCAATAAAATATCAGTATCACTTTTAAAAAATGAAGCTATCTTTACGTAGCCCCGATCTTACCCCTGATCTCTTCCATTTTCTCTCTAGCCTCTTCAAAGTCCGGGTCTATTCTCAGCGCCTCCGAAAGCTCCATCAAACCGCTTTCCATATCCCCGGTCGTCGCCAGCGTCACACCAAGGTTAAAATGTGCCTTGACCATTCCGGGATCAATATCAATGGCCTGCCTGAACTCTTTAGCCGCATCTGCGTACATACCTTTTTTAAAGTAGCATACGCCAAGCTTATCGTGTGCTTTAGCATACAGCGGAAGAAGCCGTATGCACTCTTTAAATTCTTTTACTGCATCATCGATCCTTTCCAGGTAAACGTACAGCAGCCCGAGATCGTAATGAGCTTCAAGGTAGCCGGGTTTTAATTTGATGGCCTCCCTGAGCTCGCGTATGGCCTCATCGGGGCTATTCAGCTGTTCATACATTAATGCAAGGTTATATCTTGCCTGTGGATTATCGGGGCAGATCCTTACTACTTCTTTAAGCTCTTTTAATGACTCCCCGTATCTCTCCAGCATCGAGTAGATGATGGCGAGCCTGTTATGTGCCTCGGCATGGTCAGGGAACATTTTCGCTGTGTATTCCAGCAATCCCAGTAATTCATTGATCTTCCCGGCCCTGTAAAGCGCCGTAGCAAGATTATCCCTGGCCTCAAGATAGCCGGAGTCAAGGTCAATGGCCTTACGGAGCTCGCTTATCCCTTTATCGAATTCGCCTTTAACGAAAAGGGCACGTCCAAGATTATTATGCGCCTCGGGGAAATCCTCCTCCAGCCTGATAGCTTCCCGATATTCTTTTATCGCCTCTTCGATCTCGCCTTTAGCCTCTAGCGCCCTGCCCAGCCTGCTGTGGACCTCGGCAGAATTGGGGTCGATAGACAGCGATTTCCTGAACTCGTCGATAGCCTCGTCCAGGCTTCCCTGTATCCCGAGAATGTCCCCCAGCATGCTGTGAGCGAGAGGATCGTCCGGGTTCCTCCGTATCACTCTCTGGTATTCAAGGATAGCCTCGTTCAGAGAGCATTTCATCTCAAGCGCTTTGGCTTTATTATAATGTAATTGCGGATTATCGGGATCCAGCTTGATAGCTTCGTCATAGATATGAGCGGCTTCGTCGGGCATGCCTTTTATGCGGTAAGCGTTACCTATCCGGTTGTAGGCGTCTACAAGCCTTGGATTTAAACGTATCGCTTCCTTTAGCTCATCGATAGCGTCATCGGGCAAACCGTTCAGGAGGAGCGTCCTTCCCAGATGATAGTGAATGATGTCGGAACCCGGCTCGATATCCAGGGCTTCCCTGAACTCCCTTATCGCATCGCCATATTTTCCTTTAAACTTATACACGATCCCGAGACCGTCGTGAGCGTCGGCATATCTCGGGTTAATGTAGATGGCCTCGTTAAATTCTTTGAAAGCATCATCCGCATGATTCGTGAGGATATAGCAATATCCTAAGAGATAGTGCGCCTCCGGATGCATGGGATTGATTTTTATTGTTTCTTGAAAATGTCTAATGGCATCGTCATAATCGAGCGTCATGGCATAAACGTTACCCAGGCCAAAATGTACCTCAGCGTCGTCAGGTTTTATTTTTAAAGCTTTGTTGAACTCCTTTATTGCTTCATCAAAGTCCTTTGACATGGTTAGCTCATAAGCCAGTTGCTTGTGCGCGTCAAAATTATCAGGGTTTTTCTCTATCTCCTCTCTCAACGATTTTATCGGGTCCTGATTATCATCTATCATCAATAATTAATTTATTAATTTAATTATATAAAATTTATATTCTAAGTGATTTGTATGATGATCTTTAACAAATTCTGATCCATAGTAGTGTATATAGCAAGTTCATCGCCACAAAGGCAACCAGGGGCACGATTTTTTAACCACTAAGCGCACGAAGGCGAATAAGGACCACAAAACGTTAACCACAAAGCGCACAAAGTCGAAAAAGGAACACGAAGGACTTTTTAGAAAAAGCATACTCATAGTATAAAAAAAATTTTAGTGTACCTTATTCGCCTTCGTGCGCTTCGTGGTTAACAAAATTTGTGTACCTTATTCGCCTTCGTGCGCTTCGTGGTTAACAAAATTAGTGTACCTTATTCGCCTTCGTGCGCTTCGTGGTTAACAAAATTTGTGTACCTTATTCGCCTTCGTGCGCTTCGTGGTTAACAAAATTAGTGTACCTTATTCGCCTTCGTGCGCTTCGTGGTTAACAAAATTAGTGTACCTTATTCGCCTTCGTGCGCTTCGTGGTTAACAAAATTAGTGTACCTTCGAGCACTTACAGCCCTTCTTGATGAAGATAGTGTCTTTCAAATTATTCTTACTGCAATAAGCCGATTTTATATCACCAGTAGAAATCTATCAGCCCTTTTTAACACTTTTTTCCAGGACCATGTCAAGAGCGTTTCTAGCATCCTCATAATCCGGGTCTATCTCCAGAACTTTCCTGAACTGCCCTTCGGCTTCATCCAGCATACCTTTTTCAAGGTAAACGACACCGAGATCATAGCGCACCTCAGCATATTCAGGGTTAATCCGGATAGCAGCACACAATTCTTCGATAGCCTCATCAGGCTTCTCAAGGTCCAGATACAACAGGCCGAGAGCATAATGCAGCTCATCACCATCAGGAAAGGCCTTCAATCCGCCTTTCAATTCCGAGACTGCATCATCCGCACGATCTTCATCCAGCAGATAGTCGGATATTGCTATATACGCCTCCTGGTGATAGGGATTGATCTTTATAGTCTTCCTGAGCTCCGCCATAGCCTCGTCATACATTTCATTAGCTAAAAGGGCCATCCCGTAGGAATAATGAAATTCAGGGTTTTCCGGCTCAAGCCCGATAGCTTTTTTGATCTCTTCCAGAGACTCTTTATTATTACCCCTCATGGAAAGAAGGTTACCAAGGATAATATGAGCATATGCGTTACCCGGATCAAGCCGGATAGACTCCCTGGCTTCGGCTATCGATTCCTCGATATTAAGCCTCAGGTAAAGTATGCCGCTAAGGCTAAGATGCGCGTCGGAATCTTCCGGCATTAGCCTGACGACTTGCCTGTACTCTTTTTCGGACTTTTCAAGTTCGCATACCTCCAGATATAGCTCTCCAAGCTCCAGATGGGCCTGAACACTATTCGGGTCTAGAGATAAAGCCTTATTATACTCGGTCATGGCTTCAGGGACCTTATTTTTGATCCGGAATATCTCGGCCATGGAAATATGAGGATCGAGGTAGCCTGGATCTAGATTTATTGCTGTCTCGTACTCTTTTTCGGCTTCGTCTATCCATTCCTTGTACATGTAAATATTCCCGAGGAAGTAGTGAGCAGGTGCGAATTCAGGTTTCAGGCGTACAGTCTCCTTAAATTCTTTAAACGCGTGCTCTACCATATCTTGCCGGAGATATTCCACCCCGAGTAAAAAATGAGCTTCATGGTCATAAGGGTCGGATTCGATCCTTGACATTAGATCATCTATCGACGACATGCTTTCCACTGGCATAAATATCCAATTATAATATTAATCTGATATTTTAAATATTAAACTATTTTACAGTCGTTGACCGTATCCCTTAAATAAGCGGTAAATGACATGTAAAAATATGTTTAATTTACGGGCATGGGTCAAAGAATTTCGTTTACTTTTCCTTATTTATGTCATAGTGCCCGTTATATTAGGCTCCATAATCTCATACAAGTATTACCCTGAAGATTTCAGCGTGCCCTATTTCTTACTATCCATCGTTGCTATCCTGTTACTCCATGCGGGCACTATAGCGTATAACGACTATTTTGATTTTAAAAGCGGCGCGGACGTGATCAATGAGAACAGGACGCCATACACGGGAGGCACGGGATTACTGGTAGACAATGTGCTTAAGCCGTCCCACGTCGTTATAGTGGGGACCGTCTGCTTTATTTTGTGTATCATTATCGGCCTTTACATAGTGTTCGCGAGAAGCATTATGGTGCTCCCGATAGGCATCGCAGGCGTGGCCATGGGAATATTTTACACTGCGCCGCCGTTGAAGCTTTCATACCACGGCGCCGGTGAATTGATGTGGTTCCTGTCCACCCCGCTGATGGCCCTGGGAGCGTTGTATGTCCAGAAGCCGGTGATGTCGATATCCGAACTTATCGGGACATACGATGCGGCATTGGCAGCCGTCATCACAACATTACCGATCGCGTTCCTCAGCTCTTCAGGCCTACTGATACTGGAATTCCCGGACCATGACGCTGACAGGGCGGCGAGAAAGAATAACCTCATTGTGCTTATGGGAAGGAAGAATTTTCTCTATATGTTCATTCTGGTAAGCCTGCTATCATATATATCGCTCATGGCGAGCGTTATTTCTGGTTCCGTCACTGTAAAGGCATTATTTACACTGGTATCGGTGCCCGTAATGATACTGACGGTCATCGGCCTTATAAAGTTCTATATGAAGCCACAGAGCATGGTGAGGTACATAGAGCTGATGTCCATTACGATAATCATAATGAGCATCGCGATGATAGTCGCGCTTCTGTTTTAGCCTGTCTTGACCAAAGTATAATATTATTGACAAAAAGAAAGGAACATGGATAGTTATGAAGGTCTGCATACCTAAGGACAGGAATAAGGTGGCCAGGAATTTCGGGAACGCTGACGAGTTCGTGCTTTATGAGATCGAGGATGGAAAGATCATCGGTAGAGACTTGATAAAAAACCCGAGCCGCGAGCAGGCTTCATCGCCGAAAATGATGCCGAAGATAGGAGTCACTCATATCATAGCCGATGGAATAGGCAAGCGTGCGGTAGACATGTTAAAGGATGAGAACATACCGGTTTACCCTGGCGCTAAGGGAACTTTAGATGAAGCTATTGAGAAGTTCTTGCGAGGAGAATTAAAATGCGCATTTGAGCCTTCGGGAGAATATCCCTGTGAAGAGGGACGAAAGTAAAAAAAATTTAATATTCTAATATAGTAGTACCTGTCGGATGGCAGGTAGATACTAACCTCACGAAAACACAGAAACATAAAATTTTTTTATATGATTTTTAAGGGCACGAAAGCTCTAAGAATTTACTCACTAAACCTCTAAGGCTCTAGTATCACCGTCAACGCACAAACGTCTCTAATGCTCAACTCAACGCACTAAATTCTCAAATGCACTAACGCTAAAACAAACACCGAACCTCCCCAAAGCACGAAAGTTCAATAGCACTGTTTATGTTGCGCCTTATTGATCATCATATCCGATATGCTTCAGTCGAGTTAAACGGAAACCGCGCTATTGAACTTTAGTGGTTTGGAGAGGTTCGGTGTTTGTTTTAGCGTTAGTGAATTTGAGAATTTAGTGCGTTGAGTCGAGCGTTGGGGATGTTTGTGCGTTGACTGTGATACTAGGGCAATTAGAGATTTTGTGAGTAAGTTTTTGGTGACTTTGAGACCTTAAAAAAATCATAAAAAAAATTTGTGTTTCTGTGTTTTCGTGAGGTTAGTATCTACCTGCCATCCGACAGGTACAACAATATAAAAATATTAAAAAATTCAAAAAAAGCGTACTCACGGGTGAGTGTAGTACGCGACTATAACGCCATTTATAGAGTCGATCCTTGCGAATCCGAACCTCTCGAACTGCACGACATTATGAAGTTCATCCTTGACGCCGGCCTCGGCCACGCCGTGGAACTCTCCGTCCGGGCTTATCACCCTTACAGAGACACCATCCTTCGGCGCCCAGTGAATGATCCTTGCACCTTTCTTAAGGACAGAAATATCATTACCTATGTATTCGGCGCAAAGCGGATCTAACGATTTTATCCTTACGTTGTACAGGTCTTTGAGCCTTATCAGGTCGCCGGGCTTCATGTTGTCCGCGTCGATCATGGTGACCAGAATATCGGCATTCTCCGGCACATGGATCTTCCTTACGCCGCGAGACTCGTCCATCGGGTGTAACGGTGCGCCTGCTACCGTCTCGGGAGCCCCGTCGATCTTCATTACGACCGGATTGTGTACGAAGAAATACCTGTTAACCTTTGAGTCCACTATCTTCCGGTTCTCCGCGTAGAGAGTGTCCATGCTGAACTCGATGTCGGTCTCCGTCACGCCCATGTTTACCATGACGTTCCGGATAGCCTCCGGCTCGATACCCCTTCTCTTGAGCGCTGCCACGGTCGGAAGCCTCGGGTCGTCCCAGCCGGAATATTCGCCGTCCTGTATGCCCTTTTTCATTACGCTGGTGGAGAACTTGCCGAAGCCAAGAAGCCTGACACGGCCCCAGTGGTAGACCTTCGGGTATTCCCAGCCAAGATAATCATATACGTACTTTTGCTTCTGCGCGGTCTTTATGAGGTCTTTGCCCCTGATGATATGCGTGACGTTCTGGAAGTGGTCTTCCATCGCCGACTCGAAGTCAAGCATCGGCCACACAAGATACTTATTTCCTGCCCTGGGGTGCTCTTCCCTCACGATACGGAATGCTACCCAGTCCCTTAATGCCGGGTCTTTGTGGTCGATCTGAGTCTTTATCCTTAATACGACCTTCTCCTCAAAATCGCCTGCCAGCATCCGCTTCCAGTTGTTCATGTTCTCTTCGGGGGATGTGTCCCTGTGCGGGCACGGCCTGCCTGCGTCCTTAAGTTCCTTGAAAGTCTCCTGTTCGCAGAAACAGACGTATGCATGGCCCAGCGCTATGAGCTTCTCGGCATATTCATAATAAAGAGGTATCCTGTCGGAAGCCACTACGACTTTATCGGGCGGGCATCCCATCCACTTCGCCTGCTCCACGTACCACTGGTACGCCTCAAGCATCGGCTTCTTAATGGACGGGTCTGTGTCGTCGAACCTCATGATGAAAATGCCATCATATTTACGGGCATACTCGTAATTGACGACAATGCCGCGGGCGTTGCCGAGTGACGGCGGGCCGTTCGGGTTCGGGGCTATCCTTAAAGTGACCTTCTGGCCGGGCTTAACGTTGGAAATGTCAAGGTCTGGCAGTCCTTTCCTCGCCTCTTTCTTAGTGTGGACCTCTTCGATGAGCTCGGGGGCGATCTCTTTCAGCTTTGACTGGACCTGTTCCGGTGACATCTCGCCTATTTCGGCGAGGACTTTCTGGATGATAGGCATCAGTTCTTTTGCATGAGGCTTAAGCTCAGGGTGTGTGCCGAGCAGTTTGCCTGTCACGGATCCCGCCTGCGGGACCTTGCCATACTTATACGCGTTCTGGAGCGCGAATTTTTGTACCAGGACCTCTATATCCTTCGTTTCCATGAATAGATGCTCCGTTATAGATTAATGAGTTTATAGGTGATGGGATAGAATATCATTCAAGATATACTTATTGTTTGCTATTTCCAGCCTTCCGATCATTCATTTTTATAATCCCACATCATCAGGGATATCTTTACTAAAAGCTCAATGACCTCTTCATCCGAGTCAAACGGCGTCGGATAGATCGCATGATGCAGCATAATATGCTTGGTCACGTCGGACCACTTTGCCATGAATCGCCATGATTCGCCTTTATTAGAAATATCCACCCCTTTAAAGCGCCCGAAGAAATTGAATATAGCCATCATTTTCTTTTCGTCTACATCTTCGAATATTTCATGTACCTTACTATCCTGTACCGCGCTCAATACAAGTGCGGTTATAAAGCGCTTATTGTTCTTGAAGTATGCAAGATTATTAGAAAAGAAGTTCCTTAAGAAACCGGGAAAATCATCAAAGTCGATGCTGCCGGGGTTATTTGCAGCTGTAAGCTCATTGACGAACTTCATGCCTATTATCCTTACGATCTCCGGCTTGCCTCCCGGGAAGTACTTATAGATAAGGCCTACGCTGACATTAGCCTCTTTTGATATGTCCCTGATAGTGACGTTCTCGTATTTGTTCTCCTCTATCAGCTTTTTTGTGGAGTCAAGAATGATGTTTATCTTTTCTTCCTTGTTCCTCACGTATTTTTTAGCTTCCATCCTTAACACACGCTTCTAAAGTATACTCAATATTTTATACATATAAAGTGAACAATGTTCAAAAACTTTATTAATATCTTACGCTATAATACCTAGTGAACAATGCTCACCTTTAACAGGGAGTTGAAACTACATGATAGAAGTTAAAGACTTAACCTTTACGTATCCCGGGGGTAAGAAAGAGGCGATAAGGAATATCTCCTTTAGCGTTAAGCCGGGAGAGATCTTTGGTTTCCTCGGCCCGAGCGGCGCCGGAAAGAGCACTACTCAGAAAATACTGACCGGCCAGCTGACGGGATATAAAGGCAAGATCTCGGTCATGGGAAAAGACATGGCTTCTTTAAAGTCCGATTTCTACGAGAATATCGGCGTGTCTTTCGAGATACCGAACCATTATCTCAAGCTGACCGCGATGGAGAACCTGAACTACTTCCGCGCACTGTATGGCGGAGAGACAGAGGACCCGATGGAACTCATGAAGCTGGTCGGCCTGGAGACTGACGCAAACAACAGAGTATCAAACTTTTCCAAAGGTATGAAAGTGAGGCTGGGTTTCGTCAGGGCTATGTTAAACAAGCCGGAGCTGTTGTTTTTGGATGAGCCCACGACAGGCCTTGACCCTGTGAACGGCCGTATTATCAAAGACATCATCCTTAAGAAAAAGGCAGAAGGTAAAACAATATTCCTTACAACTCACAATATGACGCTGGCCGATGAGCTTTGCGACCGCATCGGGTTCATAGTTGACGGAGAGATAAAGCTCATAGACTCGCCGCGTAAGCTAAAACTTCAGCACGGCAAGCGTGTCGTCAGGGTTGAGTACAACGAGAACTCGCATGTCGAGACGCGCGAATTCCAGCTAAATGACCTGGCGAACAACAACGACTTTATACAGATACTCCGCAGCAAGGAAGTCCAGACCATTCACACTGAAGAGGCGACGCTTGAAGACATATTCATAAAGGTGACAGGCAGGAGTCTCGCATGATCAACAGGTTCGTCCCTACGGTAAAGCTAGACTTTAAAATGCAGGTAAGGTACGGCTTTGTCTATGTGGCGGCATTATCGGTGATCATATTTGTCCTGATGCTCAGCCAGCTGGACACTCATGGGTCATTACTATTCCTACCGGTATTCTTACTGACCAACCTGCTTCTCAGCACGTTTTATTTCATAGCCGGCATGGTGCTCTTTGAAAAGGGCGAGGGAGTGCTGCAAGGGCTTATAGTGACGCCTTTGAAAATAGAGGAGTACCTCGGCTCAAAAGTGTTCACGCTGACAGCGCTTGCGATAGCGGAGAACATAGCGATGGTGACCCTTGTATTTGGCACCGGCTTTAATGTATTGTTGCTGGTTCTCGGCACAATAATAACAGCAATGATATACATATTGCTGGGATTCATGGTCGTGTCCAAGTACAGTTCCATAAGCGAATATCTGATGCCGTCGGTCGTTTATTCATTCGCTTTTATGATCCCGTTACTGGATTACCTGAAGGTGCTGGAAAGCCCGCTGTTCTACCTGCACCCGATGCAGGCGCCGCTGATACTCATGAAAGCAGCGTTCGTGCCGGTAGAAACATGGCAGCTTGCATATGGCGTACTGTATTCGCTTGTATGGATCGTCGTCGCGTTCGTACTGTCAAAGAGAGCCTTCAATAAACACATAGTGAACAGGATCGGAGGTAACTGAGATGAACTATATCAAGATCATAAGGTCTTTCGGGCTTGGCGATCTCCTGAACGTGGTACGTGACCCTCTGCTAAAATGGATGATAGCGATGCCGTTCATGATAGCCATTTTGCTGAGGTTCCTTGTGCCGGAGCTGACAGCCTGGGCGGCCCCTATGATAGACTTGGTGCCGTACTATCCGATGATCATGGCGATAGTGGTCGTTTTCGTACCCGCGATGTACGGCGTATGCATAGGGTTCCTACTGCTGGATGAAAGAGACGAAGGAATGCTGACTGCGCTAAAAGTGACCCCTGTATCACTATCCAGCTATCTGGTATACCGTATCACGGCGCCTATGCTGTTGAGCTTTGTGTCTACGCTGATAGCATACCCGCTAGCCGGATTGACAGGCATCGACCCGTTAATCCTGATAGTAGTAGCGCTGGTGGCTTCGTTCGAGGCGCCGTTCTTCGCGCTGGTACTGGCTTGTTTCGCAGAAAACAAAGTGCAGGGATTCGCGATACAGAAGATGATGGGTTCCTTATTGATGATACCGATGATCGCCTATTTACTGGACCCGAAATGGGAGTTCGTATTCTATATCATCCCCACTTTCTGGCCGGTAAAAGCGTTCTGGGTAGGCACTATAAACGGCCCGAACTTCTGGCTATACGTGCTGGGCGCGATCGTGTTCCACCTGATACTGATCGGATTACTGCTAAAGCGGTTCGATAAGGTGATGCACAAGGTATCATGATCTAGGTATAATGATCTAATCACTTAAAGTAGAGACGGGAACGACCAAGATTTCCCGTTTCAATTTTTTATAATATATGTACCGCGATTCTACCCCTTAAGTTCATTAATATAATATACTGGTTTTACATTTATCAAACTCACCACAAAGGCAACCAAGTAACACAATTTTTCACCACTAAGGACACAAAGGCAACCAGGTAACACAAGCTTAACCACAAAGGACACAAAGGCAACCAAGTAACACAATTTTTCACCACAAAGGACACAAGGGCAACCAGGTAACACAAGCTTAACCACAAAGGACACAAGGGCAACCAGGTAACACAAAATTTTTTTAAGATATTCAAAAACATTTTATAGTGGTTCCTTTTTCCATATATTCAATATAATGACTATTACCACATATATGGATTAAAATATAAAAACACTACAAACTATTTATTTTTTAAAAATTTTTGGTGCAGTCCCCATATTGCTGTAATTTGAGAATCTATGCAAGTGCTATAAGGCTGTCATATAAGATTTACAGACAAATATGGACACTACCAAATTTCTTGTGTACCCTGGTTACCCTTGTGTCCTTAGTGGTGAAAAACCGTGTACCTTAGTAACCCTTGTGTCCTTAGTGGTGAAAAACCGTGTACCTTAGTAACCCTTGTGTCCTTAGTGGTTAAGCTTGTGTTACCTGGTTGCCCTTGTGTCCTTAGTGGTGAAAAATTGTGTTACTTGGTTGCCTTTGTGGTGAGCTTGTAAAATAAATTTTTGTTGATTCCATACAAAAAAGTTAACCGAATAGTCCTAAAGCTATAATCTTTGTCCGGGTTTTATACCATACCTGTCCTTTTGGTCGAAATAATCCATGACATTAAGCCCGGCATATATGTGCCCGGAATGCCTGACGCCTTCGGGAATAAAATAGTGATCACCCTTCAGGTAAGTCTTTTTAACGCCGCCTATCGTCAAGTCCAGTTTCCCTTCAAAGACCACGCCCCACTGGCTTTTATGAGAATGCTCCGGCAGGTCGACGTCCTCTCCGAAGTACATGAAGATCACCTGGTGGTTCTCGCCCTGGGACAGGTATGCACTGATGCCTTTCAAAGGTATATCAGCTTCTGGCAGCCTTAAGATAGGTTCTGGAAAAATATTGGTCATGATATCATAACTAAAATGACAATAATTAATAAAAAGTTTTTTCAAAAAAGAAAAAAAGATATGTGAGCCTTATTAAAGGCTCAGTTCCTGTCCGTTCCTTAAGATGTGCACAGTCTCGCCAAACTCGTAGCCGGTATCTTCGGCCATCTGAGTGTAAGCTGCGTGCATATCAAGCGAACCGTGTGCAGGTATGACGTGCTCCGGCTTGACCATCCTCAGGAGTTCCCAGTGGTCCTCACGGAAAGCGTGTCCGGATACGTGCACATTGTCGTATATACGGGCGCCCCTCATCTTAAGCTTGGTCTCGAGAGAGTACCTGTTCGCCTCGTTCAGCCTGTTCGGTATGACGTTGGCGGAGAATATGATCTTATCGCCGCACTCGAGCTTATAGTCGGTCTCGCCGCTTGCCACCCTGCCAAGGATAGCGTCCGGCTCGCCCTGGTGCCCTGTGACGATAGGCAGGTATTTCTCTTTACCGTCATCAATTATTCTCTTGAACTCCTTGTTAATGGATTTACGGTAGCCGAATATCCTGAGGTTGTCCGGCTTCTTGACATATCCCATCTTCAATGCCGTGCCGAAGTACCTCTCCATGCTGTTACCCAGGAGCACGGGTATGCGGTCCATCTTCTCGGCCGCGTCTATGATAGACTTAAGCCTTGCGATATGCGATGAGAATGTCGTTACGAGCACTCCGTTCTCGGTCTCCTCGGTACCCAGCAATGTGTCCCATACAAGGTCGCGGGCGATCTTTTCCGAGGGGGTCTTACCCGACTTGTCAACGTTAGTGCTTTCCGTTATCATTGCGAGCACGCCTTCCTTTCCGATCTGCTTGAGCCTCTTGAAGTCCGGCATTTCGCCGATTATGGGCGTCCTGTCGATCTTGAAGTCACAGGCGTAAAGAATGATACCGTAAGGGGTATGTAACGCTGCGAACGCGCAGTCGATGATACTGTGCTGCACTCTTATGAGCTCGACGGATATGTTCCTTGAAAGCTCAAAAAATTCTCCGCACTGTACGGGGTGAACCTTGTTCGCAACCTCGAACTTTCTCTCGGACTCTATCTCCTGCTTGATCAGTTCTGCGGTGAACGGCGTCCCTATGATGGGCGCGTTATACCTGTGTGCCAGCTTTGGCACGGCGCCTATGTGGTCCAGGTGGCCGTGGGAACATACGATGCCCACGACGTTGCCGTCAACGTTGTTCATTATCTTATCGTCGGGAATAGCGCCCATCTGGATAAGGTCCAGCGAGTGCATTTTTTCGATCTCGGTCTCCTCATGGATCTGGATACGGTCTAATCTTATTCCCATATCCATAATGACTATCTCTTTTCCAACTCTGATCGCTGTCATGTTGCGGCCGACTTCTTCATAGCCTCCGACCGCGATAATTCCTACATCTTTCATTTATGATCACACTTTTTTAATTTAGCGCTGAGAATAATTCTTCCAGTTAAAGCCCCTAGCCTCGAGCGTATCCCTGGTCTTCCCATGGATCACTATAGGGGCTCTCTTAAGGCCTTCCACAGACTTTGAGCCTGTCAGGAACATCGTAGCCTTAAGTTCCTCGATGTATAATTCCAGCTGTTTTTTTACTTTTTCAGCGCTGACCCTTGCCGGTGCTACCAGCGGAAGGGCGATACCGCTCATGGATGCGCCCAATGCAATGGATTTGGCGACCATGATGCCATCCCTTATCCCGCCCGTAGCTATTAACGGAAGGCCTATGTCAGCTTCAACAATACTCACCGCAGTGGGTATTCCCCAGTCCCAAAATTTCATTCCCAGGTGTTCCCCAAGCTCGTCGGACTCCATTCTTGCGCGATAGACCTCGACGCCTGCCCAGCTCGTGCCGCCTTTTCCGCCAACGTCGATCGCCCCTATACCTGCTTTTTTCAGCGTGTACGCGTCGATATGGCATATGCCAGCCCCGGTCTCTTTTATTATGACGGGCACTGATAATGATGAGGCGACCTCGGCTATTTTTTCAAGGCATCCTCTTGCATCTATATCTCCCTCGGGCTGTATGGCCTCCTGGAGGAAGTTGAGGTGTATAGCCATTGCGTCAGCGTCTATCATCTCCACTGCACGCTCAAGGTCCTCTATACTGTACTTGGAGAGCTGCGGTGCTCCGATGTTACCGTAAATAAAAGCGCTGGGAGCGCTGTCTCTTACGATCCGGTAAGAGTCTTCCAGCCTGCTGTCCTCCAGCGCGGCTCTCTGGCTCCCTACTCCTATTCCGATCCCCAAGGCTTCGGCTGCGACGGCAAGGTTCGCATTGACCGCCTTAGTTTCCGGATGTCCGCCCGTCATCGATGCTATCATGATGGGCGCTTCGAACTTGTGACCCAGGAAAGACGTCTTCGTGGATATTTCAGACTTGTTTATTTCTGGAAGGCACCGGTGAACGAACTCGATGTCGTCAAAGCCGTTGCCATATGATTCCACGTTCTCTCTAGTACAAATATCCAGGTGTTCTATCTTCCTTTTTGAGGTCACCATATGATCATTCTCCTCTGATTGACGTGCCTTCGCACACGCCGCCGTTCAGGAACCTGGCAATGTTGCCTTCTTTTTCAGCGTTGAACACCTGCGAGGGTATCCCTGCGTTCGCCAGTTCCATTAATTCCATGATCTTGCCATACATGCCGCCGGTCACGTCCACTCCGCTTGACCCGGACAGCATACCCCTAACGGACTCTATGTTCCCGGGGGTAATTTCACGTATTACATTAAATTCTTTCACGTCATAGACGCCATCGACGTTTGTCCCGATACCGACTTTTTTTGCCCTGAGTTCCCTTGCAAGATAAACCACAAGCTGGTCCCCGGAGAGTATATCGATGCCTTTTTCTCTATCGAGGACGGCATCGCCGTGTAATACCGGGACGACGTTCGCGTCGAGCATTAGCTCGATAACGTCCGTGCACATGCTATCAATGCGCCCGTCCTTTAGCGTGCATGCGGATAAGGGATGCACGGGCAGAGCATTGACGCCGTTTTTAGCTAGTGCTTCTATTATCATATTGTTTAAAGATTTAACGGCATAATGAGTAGGCCATATACCTTTGATGCTCTTTTCGTTAAGGCCGTTCTTCAGCCCGTACTCTTTTGCCTGATGATGGCCGAAAGAGCCGGCGCCGTGTATCAGGACCAGGCCGCCGCTCAACCCCTCGTGGATCTCACGGGCAACGCGGGCGATCTGCTCCGGCCTTGCAGTAGAGCTTTTATTTTTATCGGTCAGGACGCTGCCCCCGACCTTTAGGACTACCAGGTCTCTCATTCTATCCGCACACCTTCTGCGGTAGGACTGGTAATAAAGCTATCCCCATAGGACCTTCCTATGGCATCTGCGATATCCTTACATTTATCCGGGTCGCATATGGCGACCATACAGCCGCCGCCACCTGCTCCGGTAAGCTTGGCGCCGTACGCCCCATGCTGCCTGGCTGCATATATCTGATGAGACAGCTCAGGTATGCAAACGCCCATTGCGTCAAGCAGGCCCTGGTTAACGTTCATCAGTTCCCCTATGGAGCGATAATCGTTCTCCAGTACCAGTTTTTCTCCTCTCTCGGACATCTGCCCGATAGCGTTCAGTATATTCTCGAAGACCTCGGGATATCTATCCTTTAATCCCCTTACGCGAGAGACCATCCTTGACGTGGATTTGAATATGCCGGTATGGCCGACGACGACACCGCATGTTATGGGCGGAAGTTTTTTCCTGTCCGGCACTATGACCGTGCCTCCCATGGTGGATACAAAAGTGTCTGTGGGGCTTGCGGCTCCCTGGACCTCTAGCTCGGTCTGATATGCCAAAAAAGCTATCTGATCATTATCGAGTCCCGCCTGGAACTCTTTATTCAATGCCGCTATAGTAGCGACCGTAACTGCTGCAGAGGATCCCAGACCTGATGCCACAGGTATTTTAGATGAAACTGAAATGTTTATGTTATTGACTTCCGCATAATTCTGCACTTTTTTTATTGCTGTTTTAATATATAAATTTTTATCAGGATCGTCCTTGAAAACAGAATTAATGTGAATTCCGCTGGCGCTCGTTATCTCGACAGAAGTCCTTAGATCTATCGCACATGCGATGGCGCGTTTTCCATAGACTACCGCATGCTCTCCAAATAAAAATATCTTGCCCGGGGCAGAACAGATGACCATTAGATATCCCTGACTAATAAACTGCTATTCCTGCATATCCTACTACCTGGCGGTCACCGGTGACATCTCCACTCGTAGCGTATCTTAAAAGTTTACCGTACTTAGCTCCCCTTTCCCTGCAGGCCATCATCATCGCGCCTATCGGTCCGTAGCCGCATGTGCTCGCGTTGATCCTGTAAAGCTCATCATAGAATGCCGGGACATCAAGCTGTTCTATAGTCTTGATCAGCGCACGGTCTTTCCTGTGCGCAACGTCAACGTCCTCATAATGTGTGAAGTCGCTTGATGCGATGATCACGACACGCTCATCATATTTTTCTATGGCTTTGACAAGTTCGCCGGCTAATTCTTTTATAGTATCGTAGTCCTGAAGCCCCAATGCTATCGGGACGATCTTGAAATCCTTAAAAAAGTATTGTAAAAAGGGGATCTGAACTTCTATCGAGTGCTCGCTTCGATGAGCCAGTTCATCCTTATCTATGATACCGATCGGCAGACAGTCGATGAAATCTTCATCGACCTGGACATTCCCCAGAGGCGTCATCCACTCCTGCGTGGATAGTGCGACTGCGGATCCATACATGTAATGGTTAGGGCCCAGGATGACGAATGTCGGCGCCTCCTCTATGGATGCGTAAACCTCGGCCGCGACCCTTCCCGAATATATGTAACCTGCATGAGGGGCTACCACACCGAGCGCGGGGATCTTCGAAGGAGTATGCTCCGGTGCGAGCTTTTTGATAAGCTCTCGAAGATCATTTTCGTTACCCGGGTAGAATTGCCCTGCAACTGCCGGTCTTCTCATAATGATCTGATTATATCTCCGATTCGAAATCACTTACGGTGTAGTTGAAGCCCTGTTCGCCCCTTTCGCGAATGACTTCGCGGGCCAGCAACCAGTATACCAGTGCCAGTGCTTTTCTACCCTTGTTGTTCGTCGGTATGACCAGGTCGATGTTCATGGTCATATTGTTCGTGTCGCACATCGCGACTACGGGTACGCCGATGTTTATGGATTCCGAGACAGCCTGCTGGTCGCCTATGGGGTCAGTGATGACCACGACGTCCGGCTCGGTGAAGAACAGGTAGTCCGGATTCGTCAGAGTTCCCGGTATGAACCTGCCTACGTTGTGCTTTGCGCCGATAGCCTTTGCGAACATCTCTGCCGGGTGCTGGCCGTACTGCCTTGCGCATACGACGAGAATGCTTGCGGGGTCGTAGTGTGCTAAGAATTTTGCTGCGGACCTGATCCTCTCGTCGGTGCTCTGGACATCAAGCACATATAGACCGTCGCTCCTGACGCGGTATATGAACTTCTTCATGTCCTCGGTCTTCTGCTGCGTACCGATGTGAACTCCTGCTGCCAGGTACTCGTCCATCGGTATTAATGACTGGTAAGTCTCGTCTCTGATCTCTCTTACGTCTGATTTTTCTGCCATTTTTGACACTCCTGTGTTTTCGATATTCTGTATCTCTGTTTTTCTGTATTGTGTAAGCATGAAGGAACGGGAAAGCCTTAGCTTTCCGTCATCCTGTCGCTTCCTATCTCTTCTCCTATACGGATCAGTTCATTTAGTTTAGCGATCCTCTCTCCACCTACGATGCCCGTCTTGATCAGTTCGCATCCGAAAGCGACGGATAAGTGTGCTATTGTATTGTCCGTCGTCTCGCCGCTCCTGTGTGACATAATGCATGAGTAGCCATATTTTCTGGCGAGCTGTATCGCGTTGAAGGTATCGGTGACCGTACCGATCTGGTTCGGCTTGATGAGTACCGCATTAGCGGCGAACATCTCGATACCTTTTGTGATCCTGTCAACGTTCGTCACGAAGAGGTCGTCTCCGCAGATTATGCATCTGTCGCCTACCTTCTCCGTCAGGCTCGCGAAGCCTTCGAAGTCGTTCTCATGTAATGGGTCCTCGACGTAGTATAGGTCATACTCGTCGATGAGGCCTGCGATGTATTCGATCTGTTCCTCTGTGGTGCGCTTACGGTCCTTATAGACATAATGGCTGCCGTTCCAGAGCTCGGTAGCGGCCACGTCAAGGCCGAACCTTATCTCGAATCCCATCTCGTCGGAAACTTCGTCTACAGCTTTGCTGACTATTTCGAACGCCTTTGCATCAGTTACCTGTGGCGCCCATCCGCCCTCATCGCCTTTGCCGCACACGACGCCCTCGTCCGTAAGGAGCTTCTTGACCCTCTTATGGACCAGTGTGTTCGCATATACAGCCTCGTCGATGAGAGACGCGCCTACGGGTGTGATAAGAAATTCCTGAATGTCGGTAGCGCCCTTCGCATGAGCTCCTCCGCCCAGTGCGTTTCCGAGCGGGTAAGGTATTCTCTGGTAAGGGCCGCTCAGGTACCTGTAAAGCGGTAAGTTATAAGCGTCCGCTGCCGCCCAGGCCACTGCCATCGATATTGCGACGGAAGTGTTTCCACCTATGTTGCTAAAATTATCCGTGCCGTCTATTTCATGGAGCAGGTAATCGATATCGGCCTGCATTGACGCGTCCTCGCCGACCAGTTGCTCTGCCACTTCGGTCTCGAGCTTTAATATTGCATCGTCCACCGGTATCACGACAGCCTCGTACGTGCCCGTTGATGCGCCCGCAGGTGCTGCTGCCCGGCCAAAGCCGCTATCAGTATATACTTCGACCTCTATGGTCGGGTTTCCTCTACTGTCAAAGATCTTTCTGGCGAGAATATCCTGAATTATTGTCATACAATATACCTCCCATAAAATATTGTGCACGTGATTATATAATATTAGGATGCTGTTACTTCCCGCCTCGCTGATTTATTGGTCTTTTTAACAGTAATTGGGATAACGTTACGCTCCAGCTCTATTAATGCCACCTCTATCGGCTCGACCGTGTTAATGTCTTTTACGAGGACAGGCGCTCCCATTGATATCTGTAATGCTCTGGCGCCTACTATACGGGCACGCTCATAGCGTGTATACTCTTCTTTTTGTAATTTACTTGCTGCCTTATTGCTCAAAGAGACACCTCTATAAAAAGTTCCTGATGTAAACTAATGTATGAAAATAGAGTTACTGATAATCCTTTTGTGAAGATTGATCTCATACGGGTTAAGTACGCCCTGGATTTTGCTCAAGGATCCCCTTGAGAGGTTCACACACCATGCATTTTTGCACGGGAATAAAGATTAGTGGTGGGATCGCTGAGATTTGAACTCAGGTTTCCGCGTCCCGAACGCGAAAGGATGGACCAGGCTACCCCACGATCCCATACTGATATCTTTATTACTGGTACGGTGCCAGTACGTCGACTAGCTCGACGTGCGATAACAGCATGCGTCTGCAGCAGTATCGCTCAAGGCCAAGGTCATCCATGATGTCCCCGACCCTTAATACTTCACCCTTGGGAAGGTTCTTTTTGCGCTCCTCAACGCGGGCCTTGTATTCTTCCCATACGTTTGAGACGACCTTTCCGCAGGTGAAACATCTTACAGGTATCATAGTTATTCTACCTTTTAAATTATATCATGGAGGTATTTTAATGTACCTCCGCGATCAATTTAACGGTACGACTTCTGGATCTTTGCTCTTGCTCCGGGTCCGCCGTATTTCTTCGACTCTTTCTGCCTGACGTCGTTGACCAGAAGGTTTCTGTCATGTGTCAGGAAAGCGTCACGAAGTGCTACGTCGTTCGTCCAGTTGACAATGCCCCTTGAGATGGCGCATCTTGCGGCCTCTGCCTGGCCCATTATGCCTCCGCCGCGGACATCTACGTCAATGTCGAAGCTGTTTGCTATCTCGGGCCCTGCTATTAATAAGGGCTCGGATATCTTTAATCTCAGAAGCTCATTCTCCATGTTCTTCAAGAGCTGCTTGTTGATCCTTATCACGCCGGTACCCTTCTTTACAACGGCCCTTGCGATGGCGGTCTTTCTCTTTCCGCTGGTGGTCAATACTTTTACCATAATCTCACCTTCAGAACTTTGCTCCTAGCTGCTTTGAGAGTTCGCCCAGCTCCATGTACCTGAATGAGCTGAGGCGGTCTACACTTGCCTTCTCCAGTGTTATGGAGGGCTGGCCGTTGAATTCAATAGGCGTTCCGATGAAGATCTTAAGCCTTGCCATTGCGTCCCTTCCGCGCTGTCTCTTGTACGGGAGCATGCCCCTGACAGTCCTCTTAAGGATGGCGTCCGGCCTCTTCGGGAAGTACGGGCCCTTTTCTTTGGTACCGCGCTCGTATGCCTGCTTGTATTCCTCGAAAGTGCTCTTCTTAGAACCGGATAATACTGCCTTTTCGGCATTGATGATAGTGACTTCATCGCCCTCTAAAAGCTTTTTCGCGACGATGCTTGCGAGCCTGCCGACAATAAGTCCCTGTGCGTTGATTAATACCATCTTAGGTCCTCCTTATTTTAAGATACGGACTCCCTTGCCCGTCGGATTTGCCTGCATAAGCTGCTCGATTGACATGCACTTGCCGTTAGCACCGGTGATCAGTACCTCTGCAGTTAAACTGAAGTTAAGTGCCGCAACGTTCACCGGGTGGTCGATGCTTCCTGCGCCCAGTACCTTACCCGGGACTATAATGAACTCGTTATCGTTGCTGAACCTGTTTATCTTGCTGAGGTTGACCTCTGCGAAATTCCTGTTCGGCTTCTCCAGCCTCTCGGCGATGTCTCTCCAGAAACCAACGTTCTGTTCCCTGGATTTTGCTTTGAGGTCGTTGATAAGCTTTAACAACCTTGGGTTAGTCTTTTTAACTCTCTTCATGATGTTATCCTCCGTAAGGCCACATTCGGCCTGACTCACATGCCATAGCGCAAAGCCCTCGTGAAAGGGGAAATGCGGCACGTTCGGACATTTTTCATATCCCTGCGCCGGATAGCACCTGGCTATCCTACGGTTTGATTGCTGACTATGTAATAGTGCGAATCTCTTAATGCCATTTTCCTATATGAAACTTTCGATGCGAACGTTTCTAAATATTAAAGAGACTGCCCGCTCTTTATGGCAGAGCCAGTTGCATATCAAGCTACATATTAAAAAATTTTTCTGATAGTTCAAAGGATTTTTCTTCATCATATGACAATTAAGAAGGATAAAAGCCGTTGATGATATTGATAATACTGGTCTGCGCCTTTTCGGATTCCCGGGGATCGGTTATCCATATGTGTACTTCATAGCTGACATTATCCTTATTTATGTTAGTCTTATAGATGTTGATGCCGAGTTCAGGTTTTAAGCCGGGTATCTCCCCTGCCCGCTCCATCAATTCTCCCTCCAGTCCGGATATGTCCGCTCCTCTTGGCATCATAAATGGTATTTTTATGAGATATGACCTGTTACGGGTATAGTTTATTATGGGCGAGTTCAGGAAACTGGCGTTGGGCACCACGATGTTAAGGCCGTTCAGGCCTTTGATGGTGGTGGTCCTTATGCTGATGTTCTGGACTTCCCCGATATTGTCGCCGACCTTTATTAAGTCACCTATGACAAACGACCGTTCAAGGAATACGATAGTTCCGCCCAGAAGGTTAGATATCAGGGTCTGTGAGCCTAAGGCGACTACAAGGCTGATAAGCCCGAGGCTGAGTATCAATGAATCCAGTCGTATGCCAAATATGCCCAGGACAGTTACCACGACAAGTGCTGCGATCAGGTAAGACACGAGCCGTTTTATCGACTTGAGCATCTCCGCAGGCATTTTTTTATCGCGGCTATACCGGTCCAGGATACCGATGAACACGCCGTTCAGCAAATATGCGATAATTATGATCCCGATTGAGATAGCGATCTTGTCCGCGTTGGCTATCAACAGGTTCGCGAGCTCAAGATAGGATGTCAATCTGGTGACGCCGGGCGTGGAGGTCTGATACATACACAATGATATGTGCAGGCATTAAAAAATAATTACGGAGAATAACCGAAGAAATATTGTGTCGCGGGCGTGTAGGAGCTTGTGCCGTCCATCACTGCACCGGTATAGCCCAGTCCCAGCCCCAGCGGGAAAGTATAGGCGCTGCCGAAATCGATCCGTTCTGTCTCTTTTGCTACCATGAGGTCTATGCTTTCGGCGTATTTAACATAGGATTTATCGGATGTTATTGTCGGGAACGATAGGCCTGCGGAGCCCACCCCGAATCCGGGGAACCCTATGAACGTATTATCGGTTGCCGCTTCATATGCGAGATCTTTTGAGAACATAGTGGTCGAGGCGTCGCGGAATGCGCCGGAGCTTCCGAAATTTACTCCGGGATAACCGTAGGTAGACATCCCGAGCGTGATGCCGTTCCAGTTCGGGCCGAAATAGCCCCCTGTGCTTCCCTGAACGCCATAGTTAGGGGATACTTCGCTCGCGACCACGCCGTACCTTGTCGTAAGATCTCCGGGAAGGTTCACCCCGAGGTTATTATAGGTCACGCCCTGGCCGGGCACTCCGGCACCGTTCGTGCCGCCGAGCCCTATGGACATAGGAAAACCGTATATGTTCGCTCCGCCGTACTGCAGGCCATCGTCGGCGAAAGCAAAGCTCGTCGATATGACAGATAATAGCGTTAAAGCGATAATAATGCCAGGGGTTCTATAATGTACCATGCAACACCCTTCCAACCTTAAATACAATTAGTCCCGGCTAAATAAATATATTATTAACTAATTTAACGATTCAATAGCCCAAATATAAAAAATTAAACTGCAATTAGCATATATTATAACAAATAGAGCTATATTTATCGGTATTTAATATAACTATTGGATAGATAGCATATGGCCAGCGATATTTTAAAAATAAGTTAACGAATTGAGGGCAATGCCCCAATTCGTTCAAGCCGATTTTTCCCAACCTATGTTCCTGATTATGGAGGTTATCTACTTGATAGGATATGGGTGTTTATTGCTGTACCTGCTGCGGTGCCATTTCCATCGGCATCTGCTGCTGGATCTGCGGCATCTGCTGCTGGATCTGCGGCATCTGCTGCTGCATCATCGGCATCTGCTGCTGCATCATCGGGAATTGCTGGCCAATGCCAGCGCCGAGACCATATCCACCAATGCCGGTTGTGCCGAGACCATATCCGCCAATGCCACAGGTTCCAAGGCCGCATCCGCCGATACCGGCTCCGAGACCATATCCGCCAAGACCTGCTCCGAGACCATATCCGCCAAGACCTGCTCCGATCGGGCCGCATGGGGCAGCTGCTGCAGGAGCACCTTCAGGTATACATGCCGAGCTTACTGGCATCGTGTATACCTGGGGTATCTTAGACACGACAGGTACGGTAGTCGTGACCGGTACTGTGACAGGCACGGTGGTAGAAGTACATGCAGGCCTGACTACTGGCACGGGTATTGTCTGCGGGACTATGACCGCCCTGGGGACGGTGACAGGGCAAACATCTCCGACCGGTACAGTGACCGGGACCTGGACTGCACTTGTCGCTGGTACTGTTACAGGTACCTGGCTCGTAACAGGTATATTACAATAGACCTGGGCTACACAATCCTGTGGCGGGCCATATGCAACAGGTGCTGCACATAAACCGCATCCGCCTGGGATTCCACATCCACATTGTGCTAAAGCGGGTGATGTAACTAACAGAGTAGCCATTATCAGCATAATAGCTACAGTTACTTTTCTTGCCATCTTCATAACTACACCTCTGAACTGCACTTTTATGTCCTACTACACAAAATAAATATATTATTATATAAAAATACGAAATATAACCGTTTTAGGTCGCTTTATCGCATTCTAAGTATAAACCAATGATAATAATTAAAAAGAGAGTTAATGCAGGGCAATACCTAACATTAGAACAATAAATACGCTTAATTTGATAAAATACCATCTATTTTAAATGCGATAGCCCTTATTTGAATAATCAGGCTTGTATTTGAAAAATAGATGCATATTTTTATACGGTTTTCTTATCAACAGGATGAACTAAACAACACCCGTAAATAGACAAAAAGCTTACTGGCCTTTAAAAAAATGGAGGGGGCGTACCTTCCTGCTTTTTTAAGCCAGTACAGGGAAAGCGAACGGGAGCATTACCTGTGTCTGTTCGATATGTCTGTTGTTCTGGACGAACTGGCCAAGATGAGTGGTCTGGAGATCTCCCTGAGCTATCGGCAGACCAAACGCGGATCCGTCGAACCCGGTCCCGACAGCCTGATCTACAGTCACGCCCAGGTTATACCCGAGGTCTCCGACCGTGACTGAGCCCAGTCCACCATAACCATATGGATATCCTGCCATACTGCCCACATCAACGTCAACGCCCCAGTCTACCCCGATGTTTAGACCGGTAAGACTATATCCCGTGTTTAAAGCGTTTATGTTATTTCCAAAATTAAAGTTTAAGGTGTCCCCAAGATGTTTATTTACGCTCACCCCCGCACCCACGAAAGCTCCTGCCGGCATTGCCAGCGAAAGCCCGAGGAACAAGGTGGCGAGCACGATCAATACTCTCGCCTTATCCATTTTCTACCCTCCTCAATAGCACGTATATCTTTTACCATTGATTTTAAATATATTAGTAATACAATAAGCGAATTAACCATATATTTTAGAATTAAATGGAATAAAAGCTTAAAAAATAGAATTATCAGAATATAGGGCTGATCATGACTTATCAAGGAATAAAAACAAGGCATAAATAGCCCGTATTGATCGCCTCATAAGAAGTTCTTGAAAACAATAAAGAAAAGATAGTAGGTGGGTGTCACCTACTAACAAATATTTTATTTCGCTTCTCATATTACTGTGCATGATATGGTGTGGGTATTAAGCGGTAAGGTGATTACCACCACATGCCGCCCCAGCCACCCCATGCAGGCCAGCCCCAGCCAAAGCCGCGACCGAAGCCCCAGCCGCCCCAGCCAGGCCAGCCCCAGCCGCCCCAGCCAAAGCCGCGACCCCAGCCGCCCCAGCCAAAGCCGCGACCGAAGCCCCAGCCACCCCACCATGCGGTGACTGTTGGAAGTGCAATAGCTACAAGGGCTAACACAGCTAATACGAGAAGAACGAATAATGCAATTCTTGTCCAGTGTTTCACTTCGTTCCCCCCTACAATATAAAACATTCCGATTAATGATAAAAATATTATTATAATTAATTCACGAAAAAAGGTCCCATATTTAATTATAGTATCAAAAAGCCTTTAACAATACTATATTATCAAATTTAATCCAAAATCAGTCTTAAAATACCCAATCTATCGATATTATCAGTGTTTTTACAATAAATACCTGTTTTTGGAATGCTTTTTTATAAAGTGTAACTCCACTAATAAGAATTAGCCGGGGTATAATCGTTTGATCTAAATAAAAATTACAGAGCATTATAAAATTGTATCATGAGTATTACGAGAGCAGAATATAAAGGTAATAATCATATGCCGGGATCGATCCAGAGACTGAACAGAATATATGAAAAAGATCCTGGATTAAACGATCATATACGCAAGATACACAAATATCGAGTCAAACTGTTGAGAATAAAATAAAAAAACAAATGAAATAATGGGGAATGAAATTCCCCAGTCTTTCTCGTCAGCGATACAGGTCTAGACTTTTGTTACGCCTAACAGATGGACGGAGGCGTGAATGCTACGCGTCCACAGCCGATGGTGAACGGGAAGCCGAAGCCATGCGAACCGAAGTACAACGGAGCAGATTTCGTGCAACCTCCAAGACCGAACGCCCACGGCGAAAGAGCCCAGCCAAAGCCGCCAACAGAACCCGTACCAAGAATGAACGGAGCCGCCGCGCAGATCGCAGGCGTGAATGCTACGCGTCCACAGCCGATGGTGAACGGGAAGCCGAAGCCATGCGAACCGAAGTACAACGGAGCAGATTTCGTGCAACCTCCAAGACCGAACGCCCACGGCGAAAGAGCCCAGCCAAAGCCGCCAACAGAACCCGTACCAAGAATGAACGGAGCCGCTAGATAGCTTAATCCTGCACCGCAGCCTCCCAGGAAGCACGGGCTGAAGAATCCTCCGCACCCTGTGCCGAAACACGGGCTGAACTTATTCCAGCAAAGTCCGAACGGTGACAGGCCTCCCCCAAGAGCATAGTTGAACGGGAAGCAGCCTACGCCAAATGGTGCGAATCCCCAGTTGAATGGGAAGTAGGCTCCGCCAAATGGTCCGAATCCTGCCGCTGCAGTAGTTGCCGCGATCGGTGCTGCGATAGGCGCAGCTGCAGGCGCGGCTATAGGCGCTGCTGCTGTCGAGACAGCAGAAGTGGCTGCCACTGCTTGCGTCTGAGCCACATTTGAACTGGATATTCCTGTTGTTTGAGCGGATGCTGGTATGTTAAAGGCAATAAGTAATACGACCAGCATCGTAAGTACTGCCGATTTCTTTAAGGTACTCATACAATCCCCCCTACTTGACAATCTAAAAATAGAGGAAACGATAATAAATATATTATTATTTATTATAACGAAATCGTACCGGTTCCGATTCTATTATCACAGCAATCGGATAAAAAAATACAGATATTATTTGCTGAATGGGTCATTGTAGTTGCTAATTATCCAATTATGACCGAGAGCCCGTAATATATGATGTCTTATTACACTTTTATGATGCCAGACGTACCTTATGATAGGTCCGGAAAAAATAAAAGTGTGGGAGGATGAACCCGCAGGGTCCTGTATCCCTCCGCCCGCATCATATATGCTTTACTTTGTTTAGATGAATCCCATAGATGGTATGGGCGAGCATCCGATGCTTAAGTACGGGTATGCAAAGCAGAACGATTCCCGCTCTTCCATGAACCTGCATTGCTTGAATAAGCTTTCAGAGTCCGCGTTTTGAAGGATCGTCGGGAATGCCGAGCTGACACCTACACCGCCGAAATCCGAGAATCCGCTGCCGAACGCTATCTCTGCGCCCTGTACATCTCTTGCCTGTGCGAATTGGTTTTCGAATACGGTAAGCGAGTGATCCGAACTCATCGTCGGGAAACCCCAGGACATAGGCACAAGGCTGGAGCTCGCGGGCAACGTGATCAGAGCAACAGCAAAGGCAAGCATGATAATAGCTACTAATTTTCTCACCATGTTATACTACCCTCCTCAATAATTATTGAATATGTATCGCGGACGATAATTAATATATTAGTATATATAAAAACGAATATTCAGCCATTTAATCCAATATTATACAGTATTAACCAATAATAATCCAAATAAAATACGTTGTTCATCAAACGCATGGGAGCACCGCATAATTACAGGGTTTTAAAAGACCTGTAAAACGCCGTAAATCCGATCTAAAAAAATGAAAATATAATGAGAGGTTTAAGGGCTCTCATCATATTCACTTATGCTTACTTAGAACCCGAAGCCGAAGCCAGGTAATGCACATCCGCCGACGGCTGCGAACGGATATGAGAAGCACGCTGTCTCTGCAGTCTCAGCGAAGTCACAGTGCGTAAGGACCTGAGCCTGATCAACACTCTGGACTATGGTCGGGAACGCAAGAGATGCTCCACAGAACGGGATCGCTACTGCGCCATCCTGGCAGAGAGACAGACCGTTGGTCTCCGTCTTTGCAGGAGTGAAGCAGATCGCAACTGCCTCGTTGTCAAAAGCTGCCGCAGTGTCACGGTTGAACGCAAGAGTCTCGCCAGTCTGAGAAATAGTCGGGAAACCGAACTGGGTCGCGACAAGGCTGGCACCTGCAGGCAAGATCATACCCGCGATGGCAAGAGCCAGCACTAAAAACATTCCGTATCTTATCACCTTACTCATATAATACCCTCCTCAATTTCTTAATGAGAGTATAATAACTAAAAATTAAAACATATTTAATCATAAATGCGAATAATAAGCCATAAAAGCGGGGTATTAACAGATAGATCTACTAAATGATAGATAATAAGATATATCGCTTAATGTAAAGATGATTGATATTCCAATACGTTAAAATTTTTCACGGACGTTTTTCTAAATTTATAATTTCGTTACAGGTTTTTGTTCGAGAATTTTTGTGATTTTTTAGCTTCTGGCCTATTCCATAGTATTTATCCACACATGGATCGCACATAAATAAATGGCAAATTGGTTCGCATGGGGGAACATAACCCTAAAAATTAAAGAAAGTAAATGTTATTTTCTTGAAATTTTTTAGAGATATTTGAATAGACTGATTTTGTCTAAAGTTTAAAAAAAATGAATTAGCAGGAGAAGTGATCCTCCTGCTAGCATAACACTACCTGCTTAGAACCCAAAGCCGAAGCCAGGTAATGGTACGCCGCCAACGCCTGCGAACGGATATGAGAAGCACGCTGTCTCCTTGGTCTGTGCGAAGTCACAGTGCGTAAGGACCTGAGCCTGATCAACAGTCTGGACTATGGTCGGGAACGCAAGAGATGCTCCGCAGAACGGGATAGCGGTTGCCCCTTCTTGTGCGAGATAGAGACCGTTGGTCTCAGTCACTGCAGGAGTGAAGCAAATTGCTACTGCCTCATTATCAAAAGCTGCCGCTGTGTCACGGTTGAACGCAAGAGTCTCGCCAGCCTGGTAAATGGTCGGGAAACCAAACTGAGTCGCGACAAGAGACGCACCGGCCGGTACTATCATACTAGCTACTGCGATAGCCAGTAACAGGAAAATTCCGAAATTTTTCACCTTCATTAACTACCCTCCTCAATTATTAAAAGAGTGTTATACAACCCTGAATTAATACATATTTAATCATAAATGCGAATAATAAGCCATTAAAACGGGCTTATAACAAATAAATCCTTAAATCCTGGTAGAATAAAAGCAATCATCGACTGCCATAACCACAACGTATGGAAGCCGGGCATAGTAAAACATAGCGTTAGTATATCATGTAAAATGGATCTTATAATATGATATACGACTCCGTTTTTTATCACTTTTTTGATATGAAAGTATGGATATAAAGACATGTATAAAGTGATGAGTGAATTAAGAGGAGTACATAGAAAAGATCATTATCATTTTTTATGATCAGATCCGGTTTCTCCTGGAAAGAAAATAATATTTTTTGTAGTTAAGATATTGATAAAAAAATATGGATGAAATTTTTAAAAATTGATCGGCAGGGGAGTTTATCCTCCTGCCACATTCATTCAACCAGCTTAGAACCCGAAGCCGAAGCCAGGTAATGGTACGCCGCCAACGCCTGCGAACGGATATGAGAAGCACGCTGTCTCCTTGGTCTGTGCGAAGTCACAGTGCGTAAGGACCTGAGCCTGATCAACAGTCTGGACTATGGTCGGGAACGCAAGAGATGCTCCGCAGAACGGGATAGCGGTTGCCCCTTCTTGTGCGAGATAGAGACCGTTGGTCTCAGTCACTGCAGGAGTGAAGCAGATCGCTACTGCCTCATTATCAAAAGCTGCCGCTGTGTCACGGTTGAACGCAAGAGTCTCGCCAGCCTGGTAAATGGTCGGGAAACCAAACTGAGTCGCGACAAGGCTGGCACCTGCAGGCAAGATCATACCCGCGATGGCAAGAGCCAGCACTAAAAACATTCCGTATCTTATCACCTTACTCATATACTACCCTCCTCAATAGGCAAGACAATGTTTATTATTCATTTTTAAATATATTATTAGCGTTTGTAGTGAATTAAATGGCCAAATAATTCTATAATTTCAATTTAACATGATAAATATGATTTTTATAAATAAAATAAGTAATTATGAGGTAAATCTAAAAATAAGGGCAAAAATAACCTGCATATCTATAGCTTGAACAAAAGCTCAAATGATCTGTGAGCAAGCTTAAAACCTAAAATGAATTAAATTGTCAAAGTTAAGAAAATAAAATGCAAGAATAAAAAGGGGCCAAAGCTCCTTTTTAAAAAAATTATTTCTTGGGCTCTTCCTTCGGTAAAAGCTCTTCTATGGGCTTATCGCCGTATGCGGTGATCTTTGCGTTGATCTGGACGAGCTCGCTGCTGATCTCGTTACCCCTGAAAAGCTTTCTCCTTCTTATGCCCTGGGTCTTTGGATCGTATCCGACGCCGCCCGCTACGAGAAGCTTCCTGCGGACCTGTCCGGGGAGGTCGTTCCTCATCGGGATGCCAGTCTTATCGGAGCCACCGGTGATCATGAGCGTGTAACCCGGAAGACCTGCGGTCTCTCCTTCGATCTCGGAGCCGATCTCCTTACCGACGAACTTGTTGGATTTTGCGCCGGTAACATCGAACTTGTATGCCTTTCCGGTCTTAGGGTCTGAAACTACTAACTTGAAATCTGCCATTTTAATATCTCCTTAAGGTTCTCTCATCTACATACTGATGATTATTTATAAGTTTTACCTGTCCGCGTACTATTGCATTACTTATATAAGTAAAATTCGACTGAATCCAGGATGGAAAAAATCAAGCATTTGGAGAATATAAATATTTTGGTAGGAAAACACTATTGACCGACCTTTTTACACAGGTCATCGATAGAGGATTCCCCTATTACGATCTCCAGATGGCCCGGAATACTGCGGGCGGACATTCGTTCACATCCGCTTTTTAGGCCAAAAAATGCCTGAATGGTTATCATATCGTTATTGCCGCTTACATATATATTTAGTTCGAACCTGCCGCCTTCGGAAGATGATGTCATTTTCCTGTCGACGCAGGATTCTAAAAGCACATCAGCCCCTCTGACTGTGTAGCCATCCCCATCGATAACCCTTCCTGAGATGCGGTAAAGCTCCAGTCTAGTATAATTAGTGGCATGGGATATGGGTTGTATATGTATAGAAGACATTTGCACCCTTATGATTTTAATATAAAAATATTATCTATAATTAAATACTTTCTTATTATCAAGAAATATCGAATAATTTTATTGGCTTTTTAAAAAAAATGATACGAATAATATTAATATATTAATATATTTAAGTAGGAAAGTTGTGGCTATACCATTATTTAAAAATGTTACGGAAATATTTATAAATAAGAACTGTGTAGCCTATTGTCGGTGAAACCATCATGAGCGACATATACGCAAACTCACGTTCAACTACGGATACGTCTGTAAGAAAGAGGGACGTAAATCCGACCAGCGGTATGTGCCCGATATGCATAAAAGACTGTAAGGTCCTTTGTGAAGTAGGCAAGTCCGCGTTAAGGGGCAGAGAAGTCCTCTACCCGGATACCGAACAGTTCGGACACTCGACCGCATCATCAAACAAGGATTATGGCCTTGACTGGTCAGACTTCCAGATACTGACCGACTGTATAGGTGCAAAAGGCATAGCACCGAACCCGGACGCAGCGACGTTCCCGGCAGTGGACATCAGAACCGTAGCAGGCGGCGTACCATTAAGCGTACCTGTATTCACGGCAGGCCTCGGCTCCACCGCAGTGGCCAAGAACTACTGGGACGGCCTCGCAGTAGGTGCCGCAATATCAGGCTCCATGCAGGTCATCGGAGAGAACGTATGCGGCATGGACATGGACTCAGTCATAACCGGCGGCAAAGTCACTCACTCGCCGGACCTTACGTTCAGGGTCCAGAGGTTCAGGGACTTCTGGGACGGTAAGAACGGAGAGATCGTCGTCCAGACCAACGTCGAGGACCAGAGGCTCGGCACTGACGTTTACGCATTATCAAAATTAGAAGTTAACATCATCGAGAGAAAGTGGGGACAGGGAGCAAAGGCCATCGGAGGCGAAGTTAGGATCTATGACCTCAACAAAGCACTCGAGCTGAAGAGGAGAGGCTACATAGTCCTGCCGGACCCCGAGGACCCCGCTGTTCAGAAGGCGTTCAAGGAAGGCGCGTTCAAGACCTTCGAGAGGCACTCCAGGGTAGGCTTCCCGGAATTCAAGGGATTCGTAGAGGACATCGAGTGGCTCCGCAACCAGGGCGCAAAGAAGGTATTCTTAAAGACCGGCGCATACAGGCCAGTCACCACCGCGTTCGCGCTTAAGTGCGCATCGGCCGCAAAGATCGACCTGCTGACCTTCGACGGCGCAGGCGGAGGAACCGGAATGAGCCCGGTGCCCATGATGAACGACTGTTCGACCCCGACCGTATACTTACAGGCACAGGTCATGGACTGCGTCAAGATCATGAAAGAGAACGGAATGTATGTCCCGGACATAGCATTTGCAGGCGGTTTCGTCAACGAGACCCAGATGTTCAAGTCCATGGCAATGTCCGACCTCGGCAGCGGCCCGACCGTCAAGGCAATAGCAATGGCCCGCCCGCCAATCACTGCAGTCATGAAGGCGCAGTACTTCAGCGAGCTTGCCCAGAAGAACGACCTGCCAGGCCAGTTTACCAGGGCATACTCCACAGACCCCGAGAAGTTCATGATCGCCTACAGCGATCTCGTCGCCAAGTACGGCAACGATGCCAAGAACATCCCGATCGGAGCTATCGGCCTGTACACCTACTGGCACGACCGCTTAGGTGTTGGCTTACAGCAGCTCATGGCCGGCTCAAGGAAGTTCAAGCTCAAGTACATATCCAGGGGCGACATAGCCTCGCTCACCGAGAGAGCCGCGGCAGTTACCGGCATCCCGATGATATCCGAGCTTGAGAACGACCTGATGGCAAAGATACTGTTAGAGTAAAATCCATTGTAAAGGACCGGCAAATACCGGTCCTGACATCTATTTTTTATAAATTCAGCTTACATTAAAGGTCAAGTTATTTGGTTTTTTGATGTTTTTTTAGTGTTGTTACTTTCGGATGGCAGGTAAACACAAAAACATCATGCCGGAATATGATAATTGGCAGGATATCTTCTATCATAATATATTTTTAAACCGAGCAATTCCGTATTACAAAGGAATGCGTACAGGTTCAGCCCGAATATAATGATGTCATGTATGCCGTATCCATATAGGGTCAGACATAAAGATCCGACTACCAGTACTAGTAAATAGTATAGAGAAATATCGGAAACTTTTCTCGTATTAAGTATCCTGTAGCACTGGGGTAAGAACGCCAGGGCCAGTAATATGCTTCCAAATATGCCGATCTCCGAATATCCTATCATTTTATCACTCAGACAGGATAAAGATTGAATTCCATAGGCTAAAGATGGTTTCGGTAAGATGTAGCGAAAGTATAGTCTGTAGCAGCTATCTGAAATTAAAATATTTTACGGCCTGAATGATTTTTTTCTACGGCGACGTATCTTTTTTTCAGAGGATGGAGACCGGTATTTTTCCCGGGAATACTTTCGCAAGTTATCTATAGTGCCCATGTATGTGCCGTCCAGCAGGTACACCTGCGACTCCTCAAGGTGCACGGCTTTTGATGTGAACAGCGGGCCGAGAAGGTCATCATGCCAGGATTCGTTAAAAGCGATGCCTCCGCATAGCTCGTTAAAGGACGGGACTATGATAAGCTCCGGATCGCCCCAATCGAACTCGCCCGGATAGTTAGCCGCCACGATGTCGCGGTCGAGCTTTGCGCGTATCCAGCTCTGTCTCGTGAGAGTATGTCCCAGCGCATCAGTGAGCTTTATGGTAGGGTGGTTATGCGACATTACAAGGTATGAGTTCTTTAGTAGCGAAACGTCCGGCCACGTATGCCCATGAAAATAAGATACCCCGTCGATCTCCGCTCCGCGGGGATCGTGAAGGTCAATGTCCGGGTTGTCCGGTATCAGCTTTTCTATGCCGCCGTCATGGTTCCCGGGAATAATGTCTACGATAGCATGCTTTGCCAGCTCGTTCAGGAACCTCGGCACCTCGTCGACTTCCTGGTAAGATGTCCTCGGGACGTTATGTTTGATATCGCCCAGCAATATTATACGGTCGGGGCCGACTTCCGCGATATAGTTCCTGACTCGATCTATACGCTTCGCTATCTGCGAAGGGATATTGATGCCGCTATAATAGAGGTCATATTCTATGCCGAGGTGTATATCCGCGATGACAAGCGATACATCCTCGTTTTTGACCTCGAGCGCCGGGGAGTCTATCAAAGGTATTAATTCTGGCGTCATTACCGGAAAAAGCTCCGCATATACTATCCTGTCATATTAGATAGCTTTTACCGTTTTATAAAATATTTTCATATAATATTAATTGAATCCACGTGCAGCTTAAGTAAAACTTATTATGTATTATAAATGATAGAGTAAGACCAGTAATTACAAGGAAGGTCATATTTTGTTCATCGGCATAGATCATGGCACCACAGGCATACGTTTCGCTAACACCGAAGGGCAATGGTTCGAGATATCGAGAAAGCAGGCCCGGGATATGACAAAGGAGCAGATAATCTCTAAGATGACTTCGAGCTTTGACGTCAAAGTAAATGATATAGAGCTGATAGCTCTGACATATTCCATGGGTGACGGAATATCTAAGATCACCGGCGTGAACAAAGTAGAGAACAGGGGAGTCATCAGCCAGAAGGGAGCCGGCGTACATATAGGAGGAGGTACCAACGTCTATGACGCCATAGCTTCATCGGGGATCAGGGCAGTCGTGATACCGGGAATACACCGCCATAATTCGGCTCACCCCTGCTTCAGGTTATTTTCACATGGAGCCAGCCCTGAAAAGCTCGGGATCGCCTATAACGCATATATGGCAAGAAAGGACAGGAGCTTTATCGTATCCGACATAAGCTCGAACACTGTAACTATGTGCGTACAGGATTTGAAAATGCTTGGCGCCATCGATGCATGCATTTTCGCCCCGGGAGTGCATCACGGGCCCCTTGACCTTGACGCCATAAGGGACGTTGATGCAGGACTGATGAGCGCCAATGACGCGTTTTCTACGGCAGGCGTGACCAGGGTGATACCGCATAAAAGCCTGGACGAACTGCTTGCGGCTAAAGATAAGAACGATGAAGATGCGTTGTGGGCATTCGATACGATAGCTGTTTTTGCCGCGATGGAAATTGCCTCTTTCCTGATGCTATGCCCTGAATGCACCGTGTTCACAGCCGGATCGGTAGGTTCAATGGATATGGTCAGGGACAGGATATCGGGACTTATCAAAAAGGAAGTCCATGTCCTCGGAAAATTATCGGCTGCCATAGGACTTGCGCAGATAGCACGAGACGTCTATGCGGGAGAAAAAGATATACTTGGTATCAAGGTCGACATTTAAACGCGCCTGCTAAGGTATCTATCCCTTTTTTTATATGTAATATCATTTCATTTTTTATCAAGTCAATCACCAAGGCAACTAAGGACACGGTTTTTTCACCACGAAATCTTTGATGAGCGGGTTCTTGCTCAGGTTTTAAGAATGAAAATGTGTTTTACTCAATGGTCTTTGAGATGAAGTTTTTATGGTTGTGCCTTTCGGATGGCAGGTAGGCACGTAATTTCACAGAAACACAGAACCACAAAAATTTTTATATGATTTTTTAAGGTCACAAAAACCCTAATAGTTTACTCACCAAACCACAAATGCTCCAGTATCACCGTCAACGCACTAACACCACCAACGCCCGACTCAACGCACTAACCTCTCAGAGTCACCAACTCTAAAACAAATCCCGAACATTCTCCAAACCACTAAAGTTTAATATCCCGGTCTGTGCTCTCCTGAACTATGGCAGGGATATATTAGTCGTGTAAGCGTCAACCGTGCAGTTAAAATTTAGTGTTTTTGGGAATGTTCGGGCCTTGTTTTAGAGTTGGTGACTTAGAGCGCTTCGAGCGTTGAGCCGGGCGTTAGAGGTGTTAGTGCGTTGACGGTGATACTGGAGCATTTGTGGTTTGGTGAGTGAACTTTAGAGATTTCGTGATCTTAAATTCTAAAAAAATTTAGTGTTTCCGTGTTTCTGTGAAATTACGTGCCTACCTGCCATCCGACAGGCACAACGGCAGAACATCAATCCCGTAATGAATTGTTATATGCACGTCTTTACAATGACCATCTAAAAGTTTTTCATGGGAGCGCACGAAGGCGAATAAGGTACACTAATTTGTTAACCACGAAGCGCACGAAGGCGAATAAGGTATACAAAGGACTTTCTTAGAAGGTTTAACATATCTTAAAAAAATGGTGGTCCTTTGAGCCCTTCGTGCGCTTCGTGGTGAAAGCTAATGTTCCATTGTTGCCTTTGTGTTGAAATAGAAGATATAATAATATTATGAATTACCGAAACGCATCACTAAGTAAATCATTCGACAGAAACGTTCTCTTCGTAAGCGGCAGGCACGATCACCACGAATTTACTGCCTTTGCCATGGTCTCCGGGGACCCTGTCCTCAACCCAGACCCTGCCGTTGAACTCTTCCACAAGGGTTTTCACAAGGTACAAACCTATGCCTTTTCCAGTGGCTTTCGTCTTACCTCTTTGAAGCCGGGTGAATATGATCTCCTTCATTTCATCCGATATGCCCGGGCCGTTATCCTCTATGATGAATTTATAATATTTTTTACCGTCCTCGTATATTTTAGTGATATTGATGTCTATGGTCACACTATCCGCAGAATGCTTAATAGCGTTCCATACGAGGTTTTCAAAAACGTCCTTTAATAATACGTTAGCAAGGACCTTGAATCCGGGTCGGTGAACATAATTAATGGTCACGTCCTTACCGTGTATATGAGAATATTCTTCGCTAATGGTTTTTAGTAATTCTCCCGCATCGATTATCTCGGACTTTATCTCCCCTTCTTTGACCATCTGGATCTTTCGAACGTTCTCTATAAGCTGGGAGCTGTTCTTCAATGAATCCAGGGACTTGATCAGCAAAAGCCGGTCTTCTTCTGAGAGTTCGAGTTTTTCCAGGGCCATTTCAAGATATCCCATCCCCGCCTGATTCATATTATTGATATCATGGCTCATGAGGTCGAGATAAAGCTCTACCTGAGACTTAGCCTCTCTCAGAGCCTCCTCAGCGCGCTTTCTTTCGGTAATGTCCTCATGGGTACCCAGCATGCCGATGACGTTACCCCATTTATCATGCAGGGGTATCTTATTTATGTCAAGCCATGCCTTTTTACCGTCCGCCTGCCTGACTTTTACGATTATGTTGTATTCCGGCCTGTCAGAGTCCATCACGCGGCGGTCATACGTTCTAAATGTGATCGCTTCGTCTTTACTCCAAGCAAGGTCGAAATCGGTCTTTCCTGCAATGTTCTCCGGGGCACCGATACCCGACACCTTCGCGAAATTAGTGTTACATCCCAGATATACCGAGTTAAGGTCTTTCCAGAATATTGACTGGGGGATATTATCTATAACAAGCTGAAGCATCTCCCGCTTCTCGTACAGCTCTTCTTCTGCCTTCTTTCGTCCGGTTATATCCGTGCCTATGCAGATGATCTCGGAGACTTTCCCCGTCTCGTCAAAAATAGCCTTGTTAGTCCATGCGACCCATACACGCTCTCCGTTCTTACGGATATTTTCATTTTCATTGTACTGATATTGTTCAGGATGTGAGATTATATTTCTGATGACACCTGAAAGATTACGGCCAAAAGTATCTGTTTCCGGAACGATGGTGTCAATGACGTTCTTTCCCATTATCTCCTCTTCATTATATCCGAAGAAAGACTGCGCGAACTCGTTGAAAAATATTATATTGCCTGCGGGGTCCATTCTTAAAATGATACTGTTCGCATTCTGCACGAGTTCCCTGTACTTTGCCTCGCTTTCCCTGAGCGCATTATCCACGCGCTTAAGCTCGGTGACGTCCCTTACAATGCTCGCGTACAGCATTCTGCCCTTTATGTTCACCACCTGGATATGGACTTCCACCGGCATTACAGTCCCGTCCTTCTTCAAGTGGGCGGACTCGTACACTGCACGTCCCGTGGTAAATAGTGACTCCATACGAGGCCTTATGAGCTTTTTGTAGTCCTCCGTCAGAATGTCCCTCAGTTTCATTCCCAGGAGCTCTTCTCTGGTATATCCGCGGGTCTTATATGCGGCTTCGTTTACGTAAATTATCTTACCATCAAAGTCATGTACAAAAACGGAGTCTGTGGCGCTGTCAAGCAGCAGCGACTTGAATTCAAGCTCTTCCTGGGCCTCTTTTCGCTTTGTGATATTGACGATGCTCGAGACTGCAGACATGATACGGCCATCCTTATCTATCACCGGAGCGCTGCTCATGAGCACTGTCAGTCTCCTGCCGTCCTTATGGCAGATCACCACTTCTTTGTTGTTGATATATTCGCCATGGTACAATGACCTGGAAAGCGGCAGGTCCTCCGGATGTACCGGGCTTCCGTCCGGATTTAAAAGCTCATAAGAGGTCGGCCCCATATCTTCCGCATATCCGAACGCAGGTATATCAAAAAGGTCTTTTGCGCAGTTCGTAAAATACGATATCTTACCTGTGTTGGATTCAGCCACGACTACCCCTATCGGGACGGTGTCCAGGATCGTCTGTAACGTCCCGCGGGCCCGGGCGAGCTCAGCAGTCCTTTCTTCAACCCTTATCTCAAGCTGATCGCGGGCTCTTCGCAGCTCCTCCTCCATATTCCTGCGGTCGGTGATGTCTACATCCATGCAGTAGACTTCAACGACCGAGCCGTGTTCAAATATGGGAAAAATCGAAGAATATACCCATCGCTGTTTACCGGCCTTTGTAAGGACTTTCCATTCATTACCCGATGAAGACTCCCCTGTTCGCACTATGTGACCTAGCGTTTTTTCAAAGGTGTCCGTCTGGTCCGGACATATCAGTATATCCTGCATCTTACGCCCGATGACCTCTTCGACTTTGTATCCATACAGATCCTTACTGGCCGTGTTCCAGTGAAGGATCGTCCCCTCTTTATCAAAGCCCTGTATAGCCACAAGAGGCGTGTTCTCAAAAATAGCCTCGAAACGTTTTAAAGCGTCCATAAGAGCTTCTTCTGCAAGTCTCTTTTCGGTGATGTCCCTCAGGGACTCGATAGCGCCGATGAAATTGCCTTCTTTATCGCAAAGCTTTGTGGCAGTGCCGTGTAGATAAACGTTCTTACCTTTGAGCCTGGCCTTTATCGAAGGGCATTCGAGCTTGCCGTCAGCCTTATACACATACTTATATTTTGTTAGCTCCTCATCAGGCAGGTCCACAAGGTCGATCAGCATCGGGCCTCTTCGCCCGTAAAACGGAACGGAGTATTCATGATCGCCCTTTCCCATCATGTCTCCGGCTTGGACACCGGTCATATCCTCCATGGCCTTGTTCCATGCTACGACATTATGGTTATTATCGATGATCAATGTGGCATCCGGATAAAATTCTATGATGTTAGATAGCATCCTGTGCGATTCATTCAATTTATCGTACAGGAGGTCCTTTCTTTCTGACAGGGACCCGACGACGACCGCCACTATGACAAATATTATCGCCCTTATTAAAGAGTTAGGCATGACCGTGCCTGAAATTATCACGTTAGATATAACATGGAACAAGCCCAGGAACAGAGCGACATATATGGCTTTTTTACGGTACCAGAGGCCTGCCAGGATAATAGGGATATAAAATAGGTGAGTGAAAACGATGTCAATACCCAGGTATATGTTAACATAGATGGTCAGGAGTATGCATAATAAAAGAAGCGATCCCAGTATAATAAGCCGGAATTTATTCTTCTGTGAGCTTATTCTCTCGAACATATCTATGCGCCAGCATTATTTCTACGCTAACTACCATTTTTCATATTATTCGTTCATTTTATATATTTCTAAGTATATTAATCATTATTAGAGCAAGCAATTATTATATAAGGTCGGCCTTATCCTTACTGTACAATGTTTTATAATCGATTTATAATAATTATCCTTTAAGTATAAATAATAAACATATCAATCAAATGAAAATAAATTTAACGTATTTTTGTTTTTAAAAAAAAGTAATGTCATTACTTATTTTTACTCTCTACCATACCAAAGAAATATTTATGGATCCGGAGATCATCCGTAAGCTCCGGATGGAATGCAAGCGCAAGTAAATTTCCCTGCCTGGCGGCCACTATGAGGTCGTCGATCTTAGCCAGTACTTCGACATTCTCCCCCGCCCCGGTGATTGCTGGCGCCCTTATAAATATAGCATTAAATGGCGGGCCGTTTATTAGCTCAGGCATGTCAAGCTCCATCTCGAATGATTCTCTCTGCCTTCCGAAAGCGTTTCTGTTGACGGATATATCCATGATCCCCAGCAGCCTCTGGCAAGTCTTTTCGACCTGATCGTCGCCTTTATTTGCCATCATGATAAGCCCGGCACAGGTACCCATCACGGGCATGCCTTCTTTTACCCGGTCCTTGATCTCCTGAGCTATGCCCTCGGACCATGCGAGCCTGCAAACAGTAGTGCTTTCTCCCCCGGGGATTATGATCGCGTCGCAGGAGGGGACTATGCCCTTATGCTTTATCTTAACGACTTCGCCTTTACCATTAAGCGCTTTCTTAGCGGCCTCGACATGTTCCTCTACGTTACCCTGTAAAGCTATAACTCCGATCTTCATTTTACTGCACCAGATTAACGGGGTTATCATGCACGTACAAGCTTTAAAACTTTTTTGTTAAAGCCGGATAAAACGAATGACGGCTTATTCGGGGTATATCGCATATCAAGATGTTTCAGCAGCCCCGGATGCTAAAGGGACAGTATCCCCCCGATGATCCCCCAGTAAATGCCTTAGTTCCCTGAAAAATGAAGCTTCCCTGTCCGAGTCTTTCGGAGCTTTTATGGGCACTTCCATAAACGGTATATAGATACCTCTTTTTCTTAGCTCTTCCGCAAGTATCTCCACGTTTATCCCGGATGACCTGACCTCGCATGCGGACTCAAGTTCGCGCACTTCGATTATCTCGAATCCACGCCTGTCAGTCCTGTGGCTGCCCCATGAAAGTCCGCAATTTGGGCTGCCCTCGACTGCCAAAAAGCATACAGGCTGATAGTGTCTTGATACGAACTCTTCGACAAGGTCGATTTCTGGCTGCATTATTTCTTTACAGTGTTTTCGGTAAAAGGTATTATCATACTGCTGCCTGCCCATAGGCCACCTTATGAGGCCGTTGGCCGTAGTTTCAGGGCATGGAAGTTGTATTATACCCACCCCATTTTCCAGCAGATATGAGAACAGCCTGCTCGACAACTGAAAATTCCTGCCGGAGAGATATACTCTGCAAAAAGGGTTTAGAAGACAATTAGATGATAAAATGAACCGTTTTTTCCTGGTCAATTTCGTATCCCCATTTTACTTGAAATGGTATATAGAAATCAGTTGATGATAAAAAGTACAAAAATATTAATTTATTTTTCGTTTTTGTTTGAAATTATGAGGACTATGGCTAAACGCCATATGTCCTGAGCCAAAAATAGTTAGAGCTTTTAGTCTTTGCTCGATGCGATATACATCATATCGCTGAGTATCGCGCTCGCTGTCTCTATAGACCCTGCGCCTTTCCCTATGACCATGATGTCTCCGGCGAGTTCGGTCTGCATGAGGGCGGCGTTCAGTGTTCCCTGGACTGCCAGCGGATGTGTTTTCGGCACAAGCCTCGGGCTTACTCTAAGGATGCTCTCCTCCCCGTTCGGCCTGACCTCTCCGATAAGCTTAACGACATAGCCGTCATCGCTCGCCAGTTTCAGGGCGTCAAGGGTGATGCTTGAGATGCCTACGATGTCGACGTCGTCCAGCTTTACGTCCATGCCGAATACTGCGTTAGCCAGTATCACGAGCTTAAGTGCAGTATCTATGCCTTCCACGTCATAGGTCGGGTCCGCCTCGGCATAGCCCAGCTCCTTTGCTTCGGACAGGACCATATCATAAGGCAGCTCCTCGGTGATCATGCGCGTGAGAATGTAGTTGCAGGTACCGTTGAATATGCCCATAATGCTCTTTATCTTATTACCAGCCAGCGGAGTGCGGGCCAGGTTAAAGACGGGCATAGCGCCCCCTGCGGTGGCCTCAAATAAGAGCTTAACGTTGTTCTCCTTCGACAGGCCCAGGAGCATCTTATACTGGTTTGCCAGTGGGCCTTTATTCGAGGTCACAACATGTTTGCCGCGGGATAATGCCTCGATTATATAGGATAAGCCAGGCTCTCCGGTCCTGGCGTCCGTCGGCGTGACCTCTACAAGGATGTCATAGTCGACGTTCTTTACGACGTCCAAGCTTGACATGCTCACCCTTTTTAGTGTGCCTTCGCGCTTTTGCTTCAGCGCAGACGATATATCGATCCCTTTCGGGTCCAGCACTGCGCCCTTAGAATCTGTGATGGCGACTATCTTGAATTCGGCATGCGCCTCATCGAATATGCCGTTGCGGGACGCGATGACCTTTGCGACTCCCTGGCCGACACTTCCGAAGCCGACGATAGCGACCTTAAATGACCTCAATCACATCCCCTCCGTGTCTATGGGCTCTATGATAAGCAGTTCCTTTTCCTTTGAGATGTCCCTGAGAAGCTTTACAGCCTTCTTCATCTCATCTTTGCCGGTCGCGTTTATCCCGATGCGTGCGGATGATTTTAAGTTAATGCCGGGCATGCTCATTGCGAGGTCGACTACCTCCGCATAGCCCGTTGAGTCGATCTGGTCAATAGTATCGCGAATGTCGGAATGGATTATGTGTCCCACTATCAGAATGGTCTCGTGCACCAGCAGCTTTGCCTCATCTACCCTGACCACCTTTATATCCCTCGATTCGAGCTTATTCTTCAGCTCGGTCAGGCCGTCCTCCATGTCGACTATGACCTGTATGGGGATAGTGCCGCGCGGTGTCCGGTTCTCGTGGTGGTGCACTACGCTTACAATATTACCTCCCGCGTCCGATATCGGCTCAAGGGCCCTTACCAGCTGTCCGGGGATGTCCTTTAGCTCTAGATCCATCGTTATTCTCATAAAAATGCCTTCCGCTGTACAATTGACCGTTTAAAAGGCTCGATACTATTAGTAGCCCGGACAAATATAAGTTTATTGGTGCGACAATGGATGTATCGGAAGCGATAGAAACAAGACGTGCGATCAGGTCTTTTAAAAAGGAAAGGCCGTCAAAGGAGCAGATCAAAAGGATATTACATGCGGGCCATATGGCGCCCTCCGCGGGGAACCTTCAGGGAAGGGATTTCATCATTATCGAGGAGGACAGTATCAAGAGGAGCCTGAGTATAGCTGCTCTTGGCCAGACGTTCATCATGGAGGCCCCTGTTTGCATAGTCTCCTGCGCCAATACACCCAGAAGCGCCTCCAAGTACGGTTCCCGCGCCGCGATGTATGCTATTCAGGATGCGTCCATCGCGGTCATGAACATGATGCTGATGGCGCGAGATCTGGGACTGGGCACCTGCTGGGTGGGAGCCTTCGATGAAAATAAAGTTGCGGAAATACTGGGTTTACCGGACGGCGTACGCCCGGTGGCAATAGTTCCTCTCGGATATCCGGATGAAAAGCCCGAAGCGCCGCCCAGGCTTGGAGACAGGATAGAGCACTGGAATGGCTGGTAACTGCATATATGCTCATGGCCCGGTATTAGATATTAGGTGATTGAGTCGTTAACAACAGTAACGCTTAGTAGTCTATTCCCCATATTCGTGAGTCATATGGATATCCTGATTACAGAAATGAAGGATATACGAAAGTTATTTGTTAACCACAAAGCGCACAAAGGCGAACAAGGAACACAAAGAACTTTTTTAGAAGATTAGCATATACTAAAAAAAATTTGTGTTCATTGTTCGCCTTCGTGCGCTTCGTGGTTAACAGTTTAGTGTACCTTGTTCGCCTTCGTGCGCTTCGTGGTTAACAGTCTAGTGTACCTTACTCGCCTTCGTGCGCTTCGTGGTTAACAGTATAGTGTACCTTACTCGCCTTCGTGCGCTTCGTGGTTAACAATATAGTGTTCCTTGTTCGCCTTCGTGCGCTTTGTGGTGAAAAAGAAACTATAAAACTTAGAATTAACAGGACACACCATTTATTAAGTTCATCTCAACGACTCAAAGACGAGTTAATTCATTAAAACGATCAAAAATCCATCAATTAACTATACCATCATAAAAAAATCATGGAGCTTTAAAATCCTTAAAGCCCTTTATTTTTTAGAAGTATCATTTCAAGGTAAGATTCGCGAATGAACTCTCCCTCGATGCCAAGGCTTTTTATCAAAGAGAACAGCTTTTCCCTTTTTTCATCGACCTCGCCCATGCCGTTCGCCTGCATCTCGAACTCGATAAAATCCCCCAGACCGTCCACTCTGTCAACACATATCTCCGCGTCCATTAAATGATATATTTCACGCTGCTTTGATACGCTCAGAGTCTTCTTAAATCCCAGCGACAGGAGAATATCCTCCATTTTTGAATAATTATCGACCTCAACCTCAACCTCTTTTCTGGTCTTGCTTTTAAGGTCGAGCTTTTTACCTTTATAGGTCATATAGACTTTACCGGATTGCTCCCTTAGCCTTAACGCTTCATCGGTCTCCCCGAAATCCCTGTGAGGCGCGTTATAATAAGAGTCCGTCTGGCGAACCGATTTTTCAAATACTGCGCCGGCGTCCTTTAAAACCTGTATTATGTCATTATTGCCGGACCTTACTTTCATTTCAACTTCTATCATCCATGTATCAAAGGTCAATAATGGATATAATCTTTTCAGATATTTGCCCCATCATTTTAGATTATCCCGTAAAAAATGGCAGTATAAGTGATGAGTTCGGAGTGTAATAAATCATATCATGAGCGCATTAGACCTGGCCAAAGCGCTTGCTTTAATAAGTATATTTACCTACCGGTTTTCGAAAGGAGCCTCATCGGTAGCGGGCGGCATGAGCTATGATGCCATGAAGGCAGTGGACATGTCCGGATTGATGGAATACCTGGCAGGGAGCGACAGAGTATCCGCAAGAGACGTTCTTGAAAAGTATAAGCAATATTACATTTCCAGCGCAGATAAGACGCGGGCAAGGCTAGAACTGGCAAAGTCAAGGGTTAAGGCTGCGTCGATAAGCGAAGAAGAGAAGAGATGGCTGATCAGAAAGCTTGAGGAAGGCACAGGATGGCTCAAGGAGCTCGGGTCAAAAATTGCATCGGCGAAGGGAGAGGCGGGATTTAATAAAGTGACTACGGGCATATTTGATAAATGGCATCTGATCAAATTACTCCCGTCCAGCGCCGAAGGATGCGCGTTGACCGCCTCGATGCGGAGCGATATTAAAAGGATCAGAATGAATAGCGGGCTTACGAGCGAAAAAGCCGTGTACTTATCGGAGGCCGGGGATCACAATATACGGGCATATAACCTATTCCGCACCATTATGAGACTGGATGTGAGATCTGACCTGTGGGAAGCCGAAGAGATGAGGCTCGAAGCATATAAGGAAGCTTCGGCGGCCTTAGAAAAGTTGAAAAAGATAAACGGATGACATTAGCGGGCTATGATAATGCCTTATATCGATATATTGCAGATAATATGGCGCGACCCGGTATCATGAAGTATATTTGTTACCGGATAATTTTTTAAATATCCATTTTAAATAGTATTTTATGACAGTATCAAACAAGCCTGAGGCGGTCATACTGGACATAGATAATACAGTACTCTCGTGCGACCTCAGGCGGGCTTTGTTCTGTTCGGAGATCCTGGGCAGGCATGTTTCCGAGGAAGAGGTCAGGCATGACCTTTATTGCAGCAGGTTATTGTCCGGGAAAATGCAGGAGAGATATTTTAACGCATTTTTATCAACACGCCTGATGTCCGTCGACGTGCCGTATCCCCTGGCTGTCGATACCATAGAGGTCATAAGGGACCGAGGCGTGAAGATCGTGTATCTTTCCGGCAGGTTCAAAAGCCCTGCGGATAAGGAAAAGATCACGATAGAGCATATGAAGAGGCATGACCTTTACAAAGACGGCGACGTGGCTATCTTCAAGCCCTCGTCGAGCGTACATGATCGGGACTTTAAAAAAGACGCCATATCTTCTTTGAAAAGAAAATATGATATTTTATGGGCTATGGAGGATACTCCCCGGAATCTCAGAGTATTCAAGGACTTCGGCATATTCAGCGTGGGTATAACGACTAGCTACCCGCCCATAAGATTTGATTTTGCCGATCTTGTGGTCGATGGATGGAGCGAGCTAAAGAAACTGATAGAAGAAAAGAATGATTGCGCTTTTCATGATAAAAACGATCAAAGTAACGTACAGTAAAGACGTTAAGCATTAATGACAGTAATGGTGCTGGAAAAGGATAATGGATTGTCAGCAGCCGTGACCATCCAGTAACATATAGATATCCGAGACCTTACCCGGCTTCAAAGATGACAGGTTAACGTAGCAGAACGGGCAGTATGTGACTATCTTTGCGGAATTTCCGTCTACAACTTTCCTTGCTTTTGAGCTTGCAAGTGACTTATCGAAGGACATAACGCCCCCTCCGGCGCCACAGCATGGGCCTGCGCTTTCCTTTCTGGAACCCGGGAGTATTTTACGCACGGTACCGGCTTTTTCTCTGGCATGGCATGGATCCTGGATCGCGAAGTCGCCTTCTAAAGTAGTCGATCCGCTCAATAAGTCAACGGCAAGGATGACCTCCGGGTCGAATCCATCCTGTCCCCGGTAATATTTATTGAAAGCATTGTAACAGCCCGGACAGATCGTTATTATCCGTTTAACGCCGGCCGTTTTGAATTTTTGTATATTTTTCCTGACGGCCCCGGATCCAGATGCCCGGTCCCCCATGTTGAATAATATGTTGCCGCAGCAGGTCTCATCGCTTATCGTGCTGTATTCGATGCCCTTGCGTTTTAGCAGGTTTTCTGCCGCCGTTAGTATTTCCGGAGTTTTATAGGTGGGTGTGCATCCTCTGAATAGCACGGTCTCTTTGATGCCCCCGGTATTTTCCCTGCGTACAGGCATCATGCCGTATGGATTACCGAACTCGTTGATGTTTTTGTTTATCCTGGTCAAATGAGGCGCAACGAGGCCTTTGTTCACAGCAGTGTTTCTTACGCTCAGATTCAGGTCCGCCAGCCTGCAGTTATTACATAATGCACACCTGTAAAGTCCGTCAAGGTCTTTTTCATTCAGGCTGCCGGTCACCCTTGTCTTTAAATAATAATATAAAGAGCTTAGCGGTAAGCAATCTCTTGTATCAATGTTTTCATCATATGTCTTACTGGATATTTTTTGAGTAATTGATGATCCCTCCATTTCGGTTCGTGTTTTTCCTGTCGATCATCGGCTTTATAGCGGCTTCGCCGGATATTTCGCGGGAAGCGCTCATAATATCAGGTAAAAAGGTATGTTTAACATACTGTTATTACCAATTAAATCGATGTTATGTAAGCTATTTATTGATTATTGATTAAGTTAATATACCATGGTATATCATTAAATTTTAAATACTCTGGAGTAAGATATGCGATGGGCGGCAGAACAAGAGCGAGAGGAGAAAAAGAGCCGACAGGCAAAACCAAGTCAACCATTCTCCTGTATCTGGCCAATAACGGGGAGAGCACGTTCACGCAGATCAGGATACACCTGCAGGAGCAGTGTAACATAAAAAGTTCCAAGGACGTAAGGCTGCACCTGGAAGACCTTGCATCCGACGACAGGTTTGCGCTTATCGACAAGATCCCCCATGGTAACGGCAACGCTAATTCATACCGTATCAGGGATGGCTTCACCGGCCTGAAAAGGCTTCATAACTTCCTGAATAGATACGGCGCTGTGCCTGCATTGATGAAAACCCGGTACTTCCGTGACTATACGACCTCAAGGGACTTCATAGTCAAGGCAAGGGCCAACATCAGCCGGAACACGACGCTGGCGCTATACGATAGCATTATGGACGACAAAAAGTACGAAAAGCTCAAGTCGTTGCTGCGGGACATCTCCGAAGACGACAGGGCGATGCTGATCGCATGGATGGACAGGATCAGGTGTCATGACCGTGACGATATGGATTCGGGTGGCTTCCTGCTGGTACTCGACTCGATAAAGTCCGGAGACATCGACAGGCTTGGCGACATCATGAACGATTTCGTGCAATTGAGCGGTGTGATGGATACAGGAGCTGCCCGGGATAAATTCAGCAGGCTGATGTTTGAGCTGGCTATCCCCGAAAGCCAGAGAGAAAAGTTTTCGGCCATTTTACGCCTTTCACCGGGCGCTTTTGACTACATGCTGAACTCTACGTCTAGCAACCCGCTATTCCCGCCGAACCCGTTCCCGGCATACGTCACCAGCATGATCATCTCACGCATGTTTCGCGGGCAAAAAGCGCTGTTCGACGAAAGTATGGGCAGGTGGGCGGATTATGTGTCGACGATCCCAAAATTATCCGGCGAGCCCCCGATATTGCTTATAACAAGGTCGCTATTCGTGGCCGACATGGTCCGCGGCGACCTGGCGGTGAAGGAAGTACCCGATGAGACGCTAAGGCTGATCTTCTCCGATACATGAAAAGGTGATGGGATAATTATTAGTTCATACTGGTGACACACTTTTTCACCGTAACAATTATCAAACTAAAGCGTAATTATGACTAAAAGAATTTAACAGGTGTAAATCATGGCAGTTCAGAAAGGAGATTACATTAAGCTTTCATTCACCGGTAAGCTACAGAATGGCACCATATTTGACACCACGGATGCGAACGTGGCAAAGGAATACGGCCTGTATAATGAAAACGCGAAATATGGGCCTCAGACCGTTATCGTCGGAAAGGGCTTCATAGTACCGGGATTAGATGAGGATTTGATCGGACAGGAAATCGGAAAGAAGACCGAGGTGACATTACCGCCCGAGAAGGGATTCGGTATCAAGCGCCTTGAGCTCATCGAGACAGTGCCCGTAAAGAAATTCAAGGAGCCTGTAAGGCCGGGAATGAGAGTCACGATGGGCCAGCAGACCGGCATGGTCGAAAGCGTAGCAGGCGGCAGGGCAAGGATAAACTTCAACTCACCCCTGGCAGGCGAGACGCTTACCTACCAGTACGAGGTAGACTCCATCATCGAAGGCAAAGAGGAAAGGATAGCAGCGACCCTTGAGATGTACACGGGCCGCGACATCGAGTACAGCATAGACGGCGACAGAGTCATCATTGAGGTTCCGAAAGAGTTCACTTTCAACCAGAGATGGGGATTCGCCAAGAGCGCCATAGCCGCACAGATAATGGAACTTGAGAACGTCAACGCAGTCATATTCCAGGAAACTTACAAAAAGGAAGAAGCAGCCCCAGAGGCTGAAGTTGCGGCAGAGGAACAGAGCGAATAAGCTCTTATGATGTTACTTGAAAGGCTGCCATTGTCTTTCAATTAACATTTTAGATCTTTTTATAAATAGATTAATTAGTTTTAACTTATAAATAAAGTCTTAACGACTATTGCAGGTTTTTATTATGTCGACAAAGATCGGAGATATTATCAAGCTTACGTATACGGGCAGGCTCGAAGACGGCACTATATTTGATACGACAGACGAGACTGTGGCCAAAGAGAATGGGATACATCAGGAAGGAAGACCGTACGGTCCTTTAGCGGTCGTCATAGGCTCGGGTTTCCTGGTCCAGGGTTTCGAAGAGGACATCACGGGTAAAAAAGCAGGATACAAAGGCAGCGTCACTGTACAGCCAGAGGTCGGCTTCGGTTTAAGGAGGGTCGAGCTCGTCGAGACTATCCCTGAAAAGAAATTTGGTTTTGAGGTCAAGCCCGGAGATGCAGTAGAGGTCGAGGGCAGGATGGGCGTAGTGCAAAGCATGTCAGGAGGCCGGGTAAAGGTCGACTTTAACGACCCTCTCGCAGGCCAGGTCATAGTCTATGAATATAAGATAGAGGACGTGATCGAAGATAAAAACACAAAGATAGGCGAGATAATAAAGCAATACGTCGGCAAAGACGCTAAATACAAGGTCGATAAGGACATGGTAACGATAGAGGTGCCCAAAGGGCTTTACCTCGATGACAACTGGCTTATCGGCAAGTTCATAGTATCAAAGTTCCTGATAAGGTTCGTCGATGTCAAGAAAGTGACACTCATCGAGACCATAGATGAGAACGATTTCAAAGAAGAGATATAATTGAAGCCGTATCACGAAAGTCCTGTTCAGACCTTTCGTGATCTTTTTTTGAACCCTGAATGACTGGCGCTCATTTTTATTCTCTCATTACTTATGGGGTAATCCCAAGTTTTATATACCTAGATATATACAGTATAGTGTGTTATATAACTATATGAGTCACATAATATTTAGAGTGACTATGAGTGATGCGAATGGCTGATATCCTGGAAAGGTTCGAGACCGAAGTTAAAAGAGGCGTGATGCAGGTAGCCGTCATGTGCCTGCTGGATCAGGAAATGTATGGCTATGACATCATAAAGAGCCTGAAGGAGAACGGCCTTAACGTTGAGGAAGGGACGCTTTACCCCATACTGAGGCGTCTTGAAGATGAGGGGCTTCTGTCGAGCCGTTGGGAGACCGTGGGCCCGAGACCAAGAAAGTACTATATCATTACTGACAAAGGTAAAGATGTTAGAGTAAAACTGCTGGCATCGCTAAGGTCAATAATGTTCGCAGTGGATAAGATAGCTGTACAAATGGTGTGAGGGAGAGCATGTACGATAAGATTATAGATGACTACCTGAATGATGTGACAAGGGATATGGACCCGAAACTAAAGAGCGACGTGAAAAGAGAGCTTAAGACGCATATCCTTGATAGCGCAGAAGCGCTTGCATCGGAGAGGTATGTTCCTGCGGACGAGAACATTGTAAGAGAAGTGATCTCAAAAATGGGTTCCCCGAAAGAGATAGCCTCCAGGTATCCTTCCAGGAAAGGATCCAAGAAAGCAAAAGAATTCATGGACGTGTTAAAAGTACTGGCAGGATTAATTGTAGCATTCACTATCGCCGGTATCGTTATGACGATGATAGCACCGGAATTAGGGCTTCCGGTACATCTCATCCTGACCGGTGTCGTTCCGGCCATGATCATTGCTGTCATTGTAATAAGCATTATCTTCGCGATAATTTATATTTACGAGTCCAGGCTAAAGATGACTTATGAGGAAAAGATCAAAAAGATGAACGAAAACCTTGAGAAGCCGTCTTCACCAATAAGAGTGGCTATAATCACTATATGTAACCTGGTATTCCTGGCAGTAATAAATCTCTACTGGGATAAAGTTCCTGCCATCATAGTCTTTGAGGGAGATAAGCCCACAGGCATTGTGTCGTTATTCTCTCCGGATTTTGCGACATTCATCCCTTACATTAATATGCTGATAATTGCGACGATAATCGTTAACCTCCTGTATTTGCTGATAAAAAGTAAATGGATACCGTCGGCACTGGAGACAGTTCTCGGTATAGCAAGCGCGATCCTGATATACGGCCTGATCACCATGTTCCCGTTCAATCCGGAACTGATTTCGGAAATTGTCCTCGGTATAAAATTACTGCTGGCGTTTGTCTTGATCATGACGCTGTTCGGGGCGGTAAAAAATCTCTGGCAGGCGATAATACTGGCGATCGGGAAGTAAACAGCTTCCCTATCCCTGTTTTTTGTAATAAGTATATCTGTCCTGCAAGTTACTGGTTTTTAGTTAATATGTTGATAAACCCTTTTCTTACCACAAAGGCGAACAAGGAACACTTTTGATGGTCTCTGTAAAGACGTGTATGTACATCCATCATGGGATCGATGTTTTGCCGTTGTGCCTGTCGGATGGCAGGTAGGCACGTAATTTCACAGAAACACAGAACCACAATTTTTTTAGAATTTAAGATCACGAAATCTCTAAAGTTCACTCACCAAACCACAAATGCTCCAGTATCACCGTCAACGCACTAACACCTCAAATACACGGCTCAACGCACAAACTTCTCTAAGTCACCAACTCTAAAACAAGACCCGAACATTCTCCAAAAACACGAAAGTTTAACTGCACGGTTGACGCTTACACGACTAATATATCCCTGCCATATGTCAGGCGAACACAGACCGGGATATTAAACTTTAGTGGTTTGGAGAATGTTCGGGCCTTGTATTAGAGTTGGTGACTTAGAGCACTTCGAGCGTTGAGCCGTGCATTTGAGGTGTTAGTGCGTTGACGGTGATACTGGAGCCCTTCGTGGTTTTTGTGAGTCGGATTTTGGGGTCTTTGAGCCCTTAAAAAATCATATAAAAAATTTTTGTGTTTCCGTGTTTCTGTGAGGTTACGTGCCTACCTGCCATCCGACAGGCATAACCATAAAAACTATATCTCAAAGACCATTTAGTAAGAGACATTTCTCATTCATAAAACCTGATCAAGACCCCGCTCATCAAAGATTTCGTGGTGAAAAATAGCTCTTTTTCATCCTCCCTGATCCAAAGCAATGTAATTATAGAATAGATAAGAGCTAAAGAAGCCACGGAGCGGATATCAAAATATCGGCAAGAGTTAACGATACAAGAACAGCGATGGAAAACTTTGAAAACTGGATGAGAAGGCTGTATTTATACAGCCAGGTCATTTTATACTCTAAGCTCTACTTTTTTAAGGGTCAGCCCCTTCGGGCATGTGATGTGATCATCGCCCAGCACTTCGGCTATTGTATACTTGTCACCGCTGACAAGTCCGGTAGGATGGCATATCTCATAATGAGGGCAGGAATCTTCACATTCGGGCTCCTCATATATGATCCTGGATCCGTTGAAAGCCTTGCGTGACTCTATCATCGCTATTATCGGACATGGGACCACTTCGACGGCCTTGACGCTTGTATCGTGGAGGTAGCAGTCGTGCTCCATGCCGTTCCTTAAGGCGACAACACGGTATTTTTTATTCCGGTCAAGGTTTATACAGGTATTCTTTAACTTGCACTTTTCACACTCGCCCACAGCGCCGCGAAAGATAAACTCTGTACCCACCTTTGCAAGTTTACTGCCGATTAAAGTTATTGTAGTAGATTCGCTCATGTAAGTCACTCCTGAAATTCTGATATAATAAGGATCAAAGTAATAAGTATAGCATGATCACTTTAGATATTAGACTACCTATAACATTAAAAAGTTTCTCTACCAAATATAAAAAACCAGACCATCGGGCTTATTTTGGTTTTGATCGGTCGAACGGCTCTTTATAGACGTTTATATGCCTGTCGTCAGGAAAAATACTACGATCATATGGCTGACCGCCGAAAGATGCTATCGAGGTATCGCTTCGTTCTGAACTGCCTGTGATCCTGCCTGGATCGTCCCGTTAATGTTCTTTAACTCCAGCATATGGGCAAATCTTTCCATCCTTTTCGCCATGCCGCGGAAGTGAGGCAGGTAAGCCTCGTAATAAAATATCCTGTCCGGATCTATGCCGAGAGCAGCCGCTTTTTCCTTATGCTCGTTAACACGCTTTGCTACGTTAGCTCTAATGGCACCGCTTGATGCGTTCACTGTGCCGTCGCCGAGAAAGATGCCCAGCGCACCCCTTTCGAAAGCGTACAGGAGGTGTTTCGTTTCAAGACGCATAACCGAAGGCAGCCGTATTATACGGACCGATGACGGATAAGGCACTCTGTTGGTGCCTATGTTATCGGCAGCCACGTATGCGATCATCTCATCAAGGAAAGCCAGTATCTTAGGCCCTCCTGCCAGCAAGGCGTCTATTCTGGCATAAATTTCCTCGTCGCTGTTCGAAGGCATGCTGATGGCGTGCTCGGGGCACCTGCTGATACAGCCGCCGAGACCTATGCATGACAGCGGGTCGATCTTTATCGTGCCGTTCTTATACGGGGCATTGTAAGGGCAAAGTTCTATGCACTTGCCGCATCCGCTGCACTTTTCCGGGTCGATGACCGCGAATTTTGGCTCTATTGATATCGTTCCGCCGTTGACGAGTTCCGCCGCCATGGAAGCGGCTGCCTTTGCCTGTATGATAGAGTCGGTGACATCCTTTGCTCCCTGTGCCGTACCGCATACGAAAACCCCGCGCGACGTAGTCGATACCGGCTCCAGCTTCGGGTGTTTTTCTTTGATGAAAAGTTCCTGGGTAAGTCCGATATTCAGCGCCCGGGCAGTCTCTATCGTGCCCTCCGAAGGCTCCAGCGCACAAGACAGCACGACCATGTCCGCCTCTATCTCAAGAGGGCCGTTACCGAGAGTGTCTTCGACTCTGACAAGCAGCGTCTTTTCTGGCGTCTCAATGACCTCGCCCACCCTGCCGCGGACGAACTTTACGCCCTTTTTCTGGACTTCGCGATAGTAGTTCTCAAAAGTGCCCGGCGCACGTATGTCAGTATAACAGATATACACTTCCGTGCCCGGGAAATGATCGGAAATGAAGTTCGCATGTTTTAACGCCGTCATACAGCAGATCTTTGAGCAATACGGTAATGAGCCGGGCTTTTCATCCCTTGAGCCGACACACTGTACCATGACTATACGCTGCGGGACCTTTTCGCTTACCGGCAGCATAAGTTTGCCCAGTGTAGGCCCGTTGACCGCAAGAAGCCTTGCGAGTTCCATCTGGGTGATCACGCCTTCGTATTTTTTATAGCCAAGCTCATATTTTTCCGACGGGTCAAGCTCGTTGTGGCCCGTTGCCACTACAATGGCGCCGACCCTTAAAAGCCTTTTAACCGGCTCTCTTGACAGGTCTATGGCGCCTGCGCCGCATTCCTTGACGCATTTGCCGCATTTTTTACAGGCTTCATCATCTATAGTATATGCCGTCGGGACCGCCTGCGGGAAAGGCCTGTATATGGCAGTTCTTTTCGAAAGCCCTGCATTCCATTCGTCCGGCACGCTTACACAGCATACACGTGAGCATTTTCCGCATGATGTGCATATTTCGGGATCCACGTATACAGGGCCCTGCTCTATCGTGACTCGAAAATCCCCTGCATGGCCTGCTATGTTTACCGCCTTTGAAAGAGTCAATACCTCTATGTTCTTATTCCTGGATACTTCGCCCATCAAGGGCGCAAGCGAGCACATGGCGCATTCTTCGGTGAGCCTTTCGGGCGAGAAAACTTTCCCTATTTTTACCATATTTCCGCCGATGCTCGAGTTTTTCTCGACGAGGTATACCTTAATGCCATGTTTAGCAAGCGACAAAGCTGCTGTGATGCCGGCAATGCCTCCGCCGATGACCATTGCGCTTTTCTCGACGTCGACATGGTATTCTTTCAAAGGCTTTGCCTGCCTCATTGCAAATATCGAAGATCTCACGATATCGGCCGCCCTTCCGGTCGGATCATCGCCGGAGACCCAGGAGCACTGCTCCCTGATGTTCGCTATGTCGACAAAATTAGGGTTCAGGTCCGCATCGGTCACGCATTCCTTGAACGTGCCCTCGTGGACGTTCGGGGAGCATGCGGCGACAACGACGCGGTCAAGGCCAAGCTCTTTTATCCTGTCCTTTATCAGCGACTGGCCTGCTACAGAGCACAGGTATGGAAAATCCTCTACACACCTTACACCTTCTGCGGATACGCGAGCTTTTAGCTCCTCGATGTTCACCGTGCCGGAGATGTTATCGCCGCAGTGGCATATGAATACGCCTATAGATGGGTCTTTCATTTTTTAGTCCCCTTTATACCTATCTTTTCCAGAAGACCGTCTACAGGCACGATGTGCATGTCGAGGCCTATCTCTTCCGGGCCTGCCCCGAGCATGAGCGCTACGAGCTCGGAAATGTACAGGACGGGTATGTCAATGTCGCCAATGGAGCCGGCCAGCGATTCCTGGTAATGGTCAAGATTAAAAATACAGCCGGGACACTGTGTTATTATGACGTCGGGGCCGGCGTCCCTGATGCTTGAGAACTTTCTTTTAAGTACCTCTTCCGGGTATTCGCTTTCCGTGAGCGTATGGTGGAATCCCATGCCGCAGCATAGCGAGCGTTCCCCGTATTCCACTATATCGCAGCCGAAAGCTTTAGCGATATTATCCAGCACCATGGGACGCTCGAAATTACCCGATGCCACGTCCCTGTAAAAGATTTTCGTATAATGGCAGCCGTGATGGGTTACGGCTTTTATGCCCGATAACGAGCGTACTGACTTTGCCGTTATATCGTCAAGCCTTGCTAGAAATATCTCAGAAATATGATTGACCGAAGGGGAAATATCGTAATCTTTACCGATCTTATAAAGAACACCGGCTGTGCGATCGCGTAAGTCCGCGTCCTTTGACAGGATGTCCTTACATTCTTTTAAATTGCCATACGAGGTAGGGCAGCTGCATACGATGTTTTTATTAGTATCTCCTGCTGCCAGCGAAAAATTTCTTGCGTTGAGTGCCAGGTTAGTGCTCAGCGGCATTACTCCCGTATGATATGCGAACCCGGTGCAGGAGGAGTGCCGGGGATCATCCGAGTAATCTACGCCGATCCTGTCCAGCACGAACCGGATGGCTATCTCTATGCCCGGGTACATCGACCCGGCGACGCAGCTTTTGAAAAGATAATAATTATTATCTGGTACTTTTCCCATGGCCGTATTATTCAGCATGTCATTATTCCCCGGCATAGGTCAGATCGATTATAGCCCTTATCTCTGCCATCGACTCTTCAGGTATGGGGACTTTCCGGGCATCGTCCCGGCAATATCCAAGCTTTACCCTTTTGTCCAGATTCTCAAGGTATCTCGCATAAGTTCGGGGCCCTACTTTATCCCTGCCGTTTTGGGCGAACGTGGAAGGCAGTAAGATCTCGCCTTTATCATAAAGATTATTTTTTATCAGTGACGCGAGGCGTTTGATGCTTTCCGGGGCAATGCCGTGCTTCAAGGCATACTCCCTCAACGCTAAAATTGCAAGACCTGCGCTGTTATTCCTGGGACACCTGGCATGGCAGGAATAGCACTGTCCGCATTTCCATATGTCCTCGCTGCGGGCCAGCTCGCCGATCTCGCCTAGCGAAAGCCGCCTCATTATGTCACGGGGCGCATAATCTCCGAAAGCGTACGCGGCAGGGCAACTGGCAGTGCATCGTCCGCACTGTAAGCACTTTTCATAGCCGCTGGACCTGATGCGAACATCATCAGGGCTGGCATACTTTTTTGCAAGGCTTATCCTTGTGCCTCTCCCGACTTCCGGTGTCATAAAAATTATTTTACATCTGGCACGTATTAATACTTTCCCAAATAGATATAAAAATAATACAAAAAGGTTATTATTTAGAAAATATTACCCATATGTAAAGAACACATATGAAAAAAGAAAAACATATATCACATTTGAAATGAAACTAAATTTGTAAAAATCAGGAGAGTTACTATTGGGATCCTATAAGCTCATCTGCCTTTCATGCAATCGTACAATTGTCGATAACTATACTCTTAGCTGCCCCTGCGGCGGAGGGTTCGTAAGGACGGCTTATGACGCCCGGCAGCTGACTGTAAGGGATATGCCGGGAATGTGGAAGTATTACGACTGGCTCCCTACGAAAGGGTTCATCGACATACCGGGCAAGACTGTCACTTATAAAAGCGAGGCGCTGGCAAAGGAACTCGGCCTTCGCGAGCTTTATATAGCTTTCAACGGCTACTGGCCCGAAATAGGCGCGATGATACACACCTGCAGCTTTAAGGAGCTTGAAGCGCCTCCGACGATCCTCAGGGCAATGGAGCACGGGGGAAAGGCGATGGTGCTGGCGTCCGCGGGTAACACTGCAAGGGCCTTTGCTTATCTATCGACTATTACCGGGTTCCCGCTGATAATTGTGGTACCCGGCAAAAACCTGGGTAACCTGTGGATACCGGGAAGGGAACCGGGTAAGTCCGTACATCTTATCGCGATGGGAGAAGGTAATGACTATACAGACGCCATTAATCTGGCAGGGCGTATCGCATCAGTACCGGGACTGCTCCCGGAGGGGGGCGCAAAGAACGTTGCCAGGAGAGACGGTATGGCCACGGTGATGCTGGATGGGGCGGTATTCATGAAAACGCTCCCCGACGAATATTTCCAGGCGATAGGCAGCGGCACTGGAGGTGTTGCAGCCTGGGAAGCGGCATTGCGATTACGCGATGATGGCCGTTTCGGGCAGAGGCTCCCGAGGCTTCATCTTGCGCAGAACCTGCCTTTCGCCCCGATGCTGCATGCATGGGAGGAGGGAAGAAGAGACATAATGCCGGAAAGGGACATGCCCGAGGCAAAAGAGCTCATATCGCAGATGTACACGGACATACTGTCTAACAGGAACCCGCCTTACAGTGTAAAAGGCGGAGTCTACGACGCGATGAAAGATACGGACGGCATAATGTATGGCGTGACTAACGAAGAGGCAATATCGGCGAAAAAACTCTTCGAGTCCCTGGAAGGAATTGACCTGCTCCCGGCATCGGCAGTGGCCGTGAGCGCTCTCATACAGGCATGTGACCGTGGCACCATAAGCCCGGACAAAAAGGTGCTTTTAAACATCACCGGAGGCGGCTATGAGAGGCTGAAGAAAGACATGAAGCTTAACCCGGTAAAGCCGTGCATTGAAGTTGAGGGTCCTGATGTGCCTCTGGACGATATCTTAAAGGTGATAGAATGACCAATGTCGAGCAAAAAGTCGTGGATGTCATGAGATCTTGCGGGATCGACACGGCACTGACGCTGCCCTGCGACAGGATGAAGAACCTGTTCCCGCTGATCTCTGAAAATTTTAATGAGATCCCCCTTACCAGGGAAGAGGACGGAATAGGCATCGCAGCAGGACTATATATGGCCGGGAAGAGGCCTGTGATGGTCATCCAGAGCACAGGGCTGGGTAATTCGATCAATGCACTGTCATCACTGCATAAGACCTTTGAGATCCCCCTTCCGATACTGGCAAGCTGGAGAGGCCCTTATAAAGAAGGAATCGAAGCCCAGTTACACCTTGGCAAATGTTTACCCGGGATACTGGATAGTGCGGGGATACCTTATGTCGTGGCTGAGACCGTCGAGGACCTGCCAAAGGTCAAGAGCGCGATCGAGGCTTCTTTCGAAAAATGCACACCGTATGTGATCCTGCTCTCCCCCAGGATATGGGAAGGATCGACGGCAAAACCTTTCATCCCGGAGATATCTCAGGAAGAGAGAAAATTCAACATCGCATGCAACACGATCATCCCGAAAGCGACACAGTCCAGGTTTGACATGATCATCGGTATCGTGCCATACCTTAAAGATAAGGTGGTCGTGGCGAACATCGGGGTCCCCTGCAAAGAGCTTTATGCGGCGCTTGACCAGCCGACGAACTTTTACATGCTGGGCAGCCTGGGCCTTGCATCTTCCATAGGGAATGGCCTTGCACAGGGACAAAAAAGGGAAGTCGTCGTTCTGGACGGAGACGGCAGCCTGCTGATGAACCCCAATACGCTGGGTACCGTGGCACAGGAATTTCCCGATAATTTGACCATCATCGCCTTTGATAACAGCGCACACGGATCCACGGGTAACCAGAAGACGTTTTCGTCGTGCATGGACCTTGAGCTTCTGGCCAGGGTTTATGGCATTAAGAACACCTCAAAGGTATCTATGCCGGAAGAGTTGCTTGAAGCTCTTGAAAAGGACGGCAGAGGTCCGCGTTTTATTCATGCGGTGATACTTGCTGTGAATGCTGACGTACCGAATATCCCCATGTCGGCTGTTGATATAAAGAAAAGATTTATATCATCATTAAAATAGAGAGTTATATTCCGAAAATTTTAAGTACGTTGAAGTATATGTGTTGTGCTGTACCCCAGTGATGAGGTACAAATCCCGCCTTAGCTCAGCCTGGTTAGAGCGGTCGGCTGTAGACCTTACGACTGCGGAAACCGACAGGTCCCCGATTCAAATTCGGGAGGCGGGACATTTTCCCTTTATTCGTTGAAGGGAAAAGTATAAATGCGATCGGGTGCTAGTAGGATTCCCGAATTTTAATTCAATGCTCGGATAGTGTAGAGGCCTATCATGGGGCCCTGTCGAGGCTCCGACTCGGGTTCAAATCCCGATCCGAGCGCTTCCTATTTTATTATCTTTATTAGTTTTTAAGAAAATATTTTGCAACTCCGAAGGAGTTGCTATGGTTAAAAGTTTTTGAAAGGCCAGCGGAAAACTTTTTTCAAAAAGTTTTCCTGCGTCTAAATGTTATTCTTTCATGCAGTTCGATTCTTGATTTATTCGGTAATCCATATCTTATTGGTTAACGCGGTTCGACGCTCGTTTTGTTTGTTGGTCTTTAATTTGTTCTTTCACGCGGTTCGACGATAGTTCTGTTTGATTATTTATATTTTCTACATTCACGCGGTTCGACGCTCGTTTTGTTTGTTGGTCTTTAATTTGTTCTTTCACGCGGTTCGACGCTCGGCCTTTTGGCCTCGCTACTCGTCTTTTAGGGTGCTCCGATGTCAGGGCCGGGCTTGCACCCCGCTCGCATTTCTGCTTCGCAGAATGCTCGCTCGCAAGCCCTAAGCGACGCGGACTGAGGCCGCGTCCATTACCCTGCCATCTACGCATCCCTTCGCTCGCTCACTTCGTTCGCTCGCTACGGGCAGACCCTAAAAGCCTCGCCGAACGCGACAATTGTGGTCATAGAAAGGCATATTTTTGATTTCATTAATTCTGGCAGTTATCGGATTGTGAGAGAGCCCTTTTATATCTTGCTTTGTATATATTATCCCGAAAGGGGATAACATGAATTACAGGCTGGCATTTCTGTTTATGATCATTATCTTATCGGTAGCCGTTTGCGGCTGTGACGATCCGTTTCTGCCGAGGGCGCCGTTTTACCAGTATTCTGCTGAGGTTACCGGACTGGAAGATTTTGCCACTGAAAACGGTTCGGCTACGATCATGCTGCCTGTGCCTGCAGTGTACGGATCGCCGATTCTTGCGGACGGATGGACGTCTAATGACCGTTTCCCGTATGATCAGGAACGACATGGTACGGAAAGTGTCGGGCCGTTGAATACAAGTTACGGCCCCATGCTTGCGGTGAATATCAATATGACCGACTATTACCTCAGTTATGCCCGGGTGACACCCATCGCTGTCAGCCCCGGACAAAACATGTCTACTGTGCCGACGGTCGTTCCCGACAGGATAAATAAAAGCTGGTCGTTTGATGATATCAGTGTATTATCAGGCGGAAGTGTTGCCCTTCTGGACTATTCGACATCGGAGGAAGGCAGGCGTGAGGTCGCGAAGTTTCTTGATTCCCCGCTGCTTCCGGCGGTGAAAGAGTCTTCGGGGCCGCAGGATTATATGTCATATATCTATATCGATGAGAATTTACGGCCGCTGAACGAGAATAGCAGCCTGGACATCTCGATCATGCTCAGGGTCAATTTAAACCATAACAAGCTGAACGCATCCGAGGAGGGTGTGAGAAGCTTCGAGTTCCATACGTATACTATAAGGGAAACGATCCCGGGTAATACTACGGGCTTTATTCCTGTAACTGTGCGGTATACGTACTCGACAGGCTATTAAATAGTTCAAATTAAAAGTTGATCAGATGGATATGATGAAGGAAAGATGGCTGAATATCATTAACGTCCTGGGTGTTATCGCGGCTCTAGCCGTTGTAGCATCTATGTGGTTCTATGTGAGAGAGCAGTTCATGTGGGGGATCATATTAGCGATACTGATCATATCGCTACTGGTCTGGATCAATATTAGAAAATTATTTTTTGATCGTATCAATGTCCGGAGAAAAGCGGGCGGAAAGGCAGAATATGATCCGGCCGGTGACAGATTGCTACAGGCTCTAAACTATGCGTCGGTGATCGCAATACTCGCCATAGGAGCGTTCTTCTGGATCTACATGAGAGAGCAGGTCACGTGGGGAATTTACCTGATAGTGCTAATTCTGATAGTGTTGGTCTTCATCAATGTTTTGAAAATGTTTTCATTATATATGGAAAAGTAAAGATTGCCGCTATAGACATGCTTTAGAAGTTTTTGGTAGTTCTCACAGGATGCAGGTTTTTGGAAAACTGATACGCAACAGAGATAAAAAGTAAAAATAATTAAAAAAGAAAGATCATGCCTCAGCCGGGATCAGGTTACCAAGCCCGACCTCGCTTATTACTTTCTTCAGGTCGACAAGTATCAGAAGACGGTTAGGAAGCTTACATACTCCCTGGATATATTCGCCGGAAACGCTGCCTGAGATCATACCCGGAAGCATTTCTATCTGACTGCCGGCAATATACTTGACCTCTGTTACGCTGTCAACCATCATACCGACGATGTTCTTATCGATCTCTACGACGATGATGCGTGAATTGCCGTCGACGGGCTTATCCTCAAGCCCCATCTTCTTTCTTAAATTTACTACGGTCGTTATCTGTCCGCGAAGGTTTATCACGCCGTCTATGTAGGAGGGCGCGTTCGGTATGCTTGTTATCTCGCTTACGCGGATAATTTCTCTTACCTGGCTGATGTCTACACCGAACTCTTCCTGCCCCAGGCGGAACACGACGAGTTGAGTATCGTTTATACCCGTATTTTCTGCCATTTTAGAACCTCTTTTGATCTATTGATACGATGAGTCTTATCCACAGCACGCAGCCCAGTTCATTATCGCTTGATCGCTGGCCGGATTGAATGATCGCCTCTTAGGACCAATCTATTATGGATTAATTTAACTTTTATCGGGCTAAGGGTATAAAAAGAGTTTGTAACAGGTTAGAAATTTCAAAAACGAAATAAATTTGTAGGAAAAATTTTCAGAGGGAATATGATAGCGTTTAAAATAGTAGATAACTGGCCGCTATTTCCTTTTTTCATGGCCATCGTAGCTGGATAGATCAGACTGCTGTACTATCCTTGAGAAAAGCTTCTTCCCGAATAGCTTGAAAACCGTCTCCTTACCGTACGGGCAAACGTAAAGGCAAAGCCCGCAAACTGCCGACCCTGTCGTCTCGCCCAAAAAATGAAGGTACCTTTCGCACACTGAGGCATCATAGCGTGCCTCTCTTGGCTCTTTTTCATCGAAAGGCCTGCCGGAAAAAGCCCGGACGGGGCATATATTGACACATTCCCTGCATTCGCGGCATCGGTCTTCTATAGGCTTACCGGTCGCATTTAAAGGAGCGTCGGTGAGCACTGTCACCCATCTTACCCTGGGCCCTGCTTCGGGAGTCACTAAAAGACAGCTTTTGCCTATCCACCCGAGTCCTGCAAGCCTTGCCGCCATCTTGTGAGAGAATATTGCGCATATCCTTTCGTCGTCCACGCGCTCTGAAGCTGGCACAGGGAATGCCCTGTAACCTTCCTTCTGTAAAACGCTGCTTATGTGAGAGGCAATGAGGTCAAGCCTTTGATTTATAATGTCATAACAATGGAGCCTGTAGCTGATAGAGACCTCGCGACGGTTCCGGTTAGGTAGTTCATCGACGATAGGATGTAATAGCTCGATACCGACGGATATTGCCCGCGGGTATTGTGCGATCATCTGGCCGCCCTGGTCAAGGACCGCATCTCTTGCCGTCGATAGGTCGGCGATGCCAAAAAAGTTCGCGCCGTGTCCCTCTGCGATCTCCCGGATCCTTTTCTCGAAGTCCATTCGATTACTATTTACATTTTTTTAATTTAAAACTTTACATTGATAGCATATCTTGAAATATTGAAATGGAGGAGAAGAGAATGATTTTTTGTATTTTCGCGATCATTATGCTTTTCCAAAATAGTCGGCACTTTTTTTATCGGGTGAAAAACTAATGTCCTTATATATGATAAAAGGCAATATCTATCCAGACTTTAAGCATATTTATTATAGATAAAAGCTTAACCTGCTTTAGACTTGTTGAGGATTTACTATGTATATGATCATAGTGGGGCTGGGAGCCATTGGCAGAAATCTGGCAATGATCGCTGTCGCCGAGAAGCATAATGTTGTCGTTATCGATACGAATATCGATAGATGTAAGGACGTCGCGACAAAGATCGACCTTGTGAGTATCCATGGCGATGCCACTTCTATGGTTGTGCTGGAAGAAGCCGGCATTAACGAAGCGGACGCGGTAATCGCTACGACCGGCAGTGATGCAAATAATTTAATGATAATGCTGCTGGCTAAAGATAAAGGCGTTAAGAAGCTCACGACGATCGTCAACGAAAGGGAGCACACAGACATATTCAAACGTGCGGGAGTTAACATCCACAAAAATCCTGCCGCCATTGTCGCTGAGGACATATATAACACGATGCTGAGGCCGAGCATCAATAAGTTCGTCAGCATGGCAGGCGGAAAAGCCGAGATCCTGGAGATAATCATCAAGGAAGGATCGTATGCCGCGGATAAGACCGTGAAAGAGATGGGGCTGCCGGGTAATGTGCTTATCATCGCCATTGAAAGAGGGGACGATGTCATAATACCGGAAGGCAATACGGTTATCCAGGCCGGGGATTCGGTGTATATTTTCGTAAGAAGGAACCTCGTCGAAAGAGTGTTCAACCTGTTCTCTATAGGAAACCTGGAGAAATAAGATGACATCGGGCAGGGACATTGAGGTCATCCTGAGTAACACCAAGGAATTATTCCTTGTCATGTCCATCATCATGTTAGTGATGGCCGGGGTGTGTTTCCTGCTCGGCGAGCCACAAAACTCCATAGCTTTTATCGACGCGTTTATCGTAAGCCTGGGAATTGGCGTTTTACTCTGGATGGTATTCCCGGATATCCCGGAGCCTGAGCTTCGGCATGCCATAATCATTGCAGCCCTTGCATACCCCATAGTGGCCGCTATAACCATGATACCGTATTATGTGATACAGGGTATCCCGCCCCTTGACGCGTTTTTCGAGGGAATGTCCGGGTGGACGGGGACCGGAATGACCATGATAGCGGACCCTCAAAATTCGGATCGTGTGATCCAGCTATGGCGCAGCACGACAGAATGGCTCGGCGGTTTCGGGGTCATAGTGCTGATGATCACCATCCTGATACGACCGGGTACGAGTACTTACGTTCTTTACCAGTCCGAGTCACATAAAGAGAAGATCCACCCCAGCGTCAGGTCCACTGTGAGGACGATGTGGGGACTGTATGTGATATTGACGATACTGGGCATATTTCTTTTATACATTGCAGGAATGCCCCTGTGGGATTCCCTTAACCATTCTTTAGCCTCTTTCGCGACCGGCGGTTTTTCGATATACCCTGAGAGTATCGCCGCATACGACAGTATCTGGATAGAGATGGCCATATCGTTGCTTGTGATCATAGGCGCTCTGCCGTTCGTTGTCATCTACAGGACGATAAGGGATGGCAAGATGGCCCTTTTTAAGGATATTCAGGCGAGGGCAATGTTCATAATCATTATTTTTGGCGCTATGATCCTTACTGCCGAGAACTACTTTACATATGGCAATATCATTGATTCCGCCAGGTATTCCTTATTTCAGTTCATTTCTGCAGTGACGACGACAGGTTTCCAGACAGCGGACATCGCAAGCTGGACGCCGACGGCGATGCTGATAATGTCGGTAGCCATGATAATAGGCGGATGCGCGGGTTCCACGGCCAGCGGTATCAAAGTGGCCAGGGCTATTTTCCTCACTAACCAGTTTAAGCTATGGTCAAAGAAGACGCTGATGTCAAAGAGCGCCATAGTGACTATAAAACTGGGCAACAAAAGAGTCACGGAAGATGCCCTGAACCAGGAGCTGTCTGAAGCCACGCTTATCTCTTTCCTGTGGGTCGTTTCAGTTCTGGCGAGCGTGATGATAATGTCTCACATCCTCGGCCCGCAGTACGATATCGCGAAGATCATATTTGAAGTGTGCTCCGTGCATGGCAATGTGGGCCTGAGCTGCGGAATAGTCGGCCCCGGATTGCATTATCTCGGCAAGATACTGTTCATCTTCGATATGTGGATCGGCAGGCTTGAGATCATACCGGTGTTATTGCTGATAAGATACCTTATCAAGGGCTTTAACCTGTAGGACTTCAAGATCAATACACCGGCCCCCGGGATATTAGTGCACTTTAACCATAATTTAATAATTAATTTTTTATATAAATTTGATTTATATTATAATGAAAAGATCATAAAACCCATACTTGAGATGGGCGATCGATCGTCGGGATATCGGGGGATTGATCAGGATGGGAGATAAACACGCGGCAGGATCAAAAAACGATCATAAGAACTTTTCATGGCTAAAAGCCAAAAAACAGGCAATTCCATTAATGATCATTTCGATTGTTTTTCTTTTTACCGTAACGATCACTGCTGCCGAACCGGATAATACCATAGATAATGATGTTTTTAATTTACAGATAGAAAGCATGGCACCTCCGGCTGATCGGACATGTCCGACCTGCCCGATAGGCGTAGGAGCGGGTGTTCCGGGTTATCCGTCCCCGGAGGGCTTTGGACCATATGCGCCGTCAGGAAGATACGGAAGCAGCCGAATACCCGAACTTACCTATACGAGAGAGATCTTAAAGATGAATACCCCCATAATCTCATCTTTTTTCAGCTATATGTTCCCGCCAGGGTTCGGAGTCCCCGATCTGGAAGTGTTTTCGCCGCCGCCTGCCAGGACTCTGCCTCCGGGTCCGCCACCAATAACCAATGCCAGCAAAGCGAAAAATATACAATAGACTTATGAAAAGCCATATTTTCTCTGTTTATGGACACATTTAGTTAAATTCCATATTATTGCTATATAGACTGTTTAATTTTGTACGATGCTTTATTTAGATAATATATAAAAATAAAATTATTAGGAGGGTAATTAGGTGAGGTCTGAACGCTATTTTAAGATATCAAATGATAACAGGGAGCAGCAAGCCCTAAAAAAACGCTCGATACTGCGGAGCTCATTTTTTAAATGGCCTATTGTGTTATTAATGTCAGTGCCTTTGATCGCCATTCTGTCGATGAACGGTATGGCCGGGCCCATGGACGGAATACAGTTAGATGTATATGTCCCGTTTGGCCTGCAAAGCAGTACGGCTGGTAATAGCACATCTGTCCCCCAGGGTGTTTCGGGCATGAATGTATCGGATGCCATGTCATTCGCCCCGGCAAGTGCCGGTGGATGGCTTTCGCAGAGCCCGGCAATAGGGACCGGCCAGTATACAAATCAGGCATATGACGTGTTAACAGAAGATCAAGGCATGTCAGGTAATGATACGGCAGCATTAGACGATAACGATACTGCGATAAATGCAATGAGTGAAGATATCGGCAACGTGTCCGATGAGTATGGGACGGAAAATTGGTATTCTAATTCAGGGCAAACCGGGTTTTCACCGGGCACTTCAGGAATATCAGCGAACTTAGGTGCCTTTAAGGACCGCTTAATATTAAAGTTCAAGTCAATGATACCATAACCCATAAAGGTACGGATAGGCCCTAAAGATAGGTCAATTGGATAAATGGGAATATCTCATCATATGATCTGCATGAGATAATTCCCGAGCAGGTAAATGCCATATATGATAAATATCGCCCCGATGGGCTTTCTTATATATGGCTCCGCTTTGACTATCTTTTTAACATAGGATCTTGCGAAAGCGGCGCTCACTCCCAGCAACAGAGCAAAGATCAGGACGGGAAGGCCGGTCCCGATACCGAACAGTAACGGGTAGCTCATCCCTACCAGGTCCGAATTAAGAGCCAGAGGCACCAGAAGCCCGAAGAACATCACCGCCGTGTACGGACAAAAAGCCAGCGCGAATACCACACCCAGCAAGAACGCACCCATTGTCCCCCGGTCGGATAGCTGAATGCCGTATTTTGACTTTAGCCCGTCGCCGAACATTATGTTCGGCTTATAGACCTCAAGCATGATCACCCCTACAAGTATCAGTACAGGACCGAGCAGTAGTTTTTCATAATCCTGAAGCGCGGGTGCGTTATCCATGACTGCAGACCCGAAAAGATAGATCATGATACCCAGGAGAGTATATGTTAAAGCGCGCCCGAGGGTATACATGATCCCTGCGATCATGGCGCTGCGAGAATCCGCCAGTTTTGACGATACGTACGCGATCGCAGTGATATTTGCCGAAAGAGGACACGGGCCTATTGCCGTGATAATACCGATAGCAAAGGCATATATTAAAGGAAAATCTTTGAGGAAGACAAGAGCGGAGAGATCCATGCCTGCCTACCTGCCCAGTTCCTTATCCAGCACAGATCTTAGATAGTTCATATAGGCATCTTTATCCTTCACATAAGCCCATATTTCCGGGACGTCCTTGACTGTTTCCTGCCCGTTCTTTACGATCCTGAGCTTTAATCCCTGTACTTTAACGTTATATTTTTCGGCCATTTCCTTATCTTTCTGGTAATCTATACTTTGCATGGTGATCTTACCAGATTTGACCTCATCGCTAAAATACTTGTTCAGGGTATCCCGTGCATATTGTTCCGCATCGTTACAGGATATGCATCGTTCGGACCTGTGGAAATACAGTAGTTCGATCATATCAGGCTCGCCGGTGACATCGACCGACTTATTCACGACCTGCTGGTCCGAAGACTGTAAAATAACCACCCCTGCCAGTATAGCGATTATTACTAAAGTGACTGATATCCCTGCTTTTATAATGTTCATACTACCACAAAAATCAATTATTATTAAGCATTTATATATTAATTCCAAATAAATATCGAATAGTGTGTGAAAAATTTTCAATTTCAACAAAATTTTAAATAATGAATACACCCTAAATCTTTACAAAATAGTATATTCTGTATTCGATCGAATAAGGTAAAAGTACTTAGTTATTAACCATAAATATTTACAAATAAAATTTGAAATAGTTTTTAAAACTCCAGAATAGCGGGTTGACGTCGCCTTGTTTTTTTATTGCTACGATCGTGATGATCCCAAACTCAATAAATAAAATTAAATATAATAAAATTATTATATTAATTGTTAGAATAATAATACTAATTTCTATACATATGATCGATAGGGTCCTTGTGACAAAAGCGATCGGTCCAATAATATGTATGAGTAGTGGAGGAGGGTAAAATGAGTAAAATTATTAAAATGCCAGGGGAGGTCAATCCGGGCGTACATCGCAGGTCTCGCTCGACCGAAAGCATGTTTTTAAAGAAAGGATCGGGAGCTGTAAAGCTTATCATCTTTATGATGATCATCAGCCTTGTTTTTATTCCGGCACAATGTTATTGCGCGATCATAAATAATGAGGCGCAGAGCGTGGATGCTCCTGCACCCGCATGCCCTTGCAGCGGCTCATGCCCGCCATCAGGCTCGTCTTCATCAGTTTCGTACGATAATCCGGGAGATGGGATGCTGGTAGATGAGCAGGGAGTGTGGGCGAACGCTCAAAATTTCGTTAATGAATATAATACGCCGGCCCCAGAGACACGGGAAAGCGACATTATCGAGGAAGCAGAGCCGGCAGTGCAGAGCACTGGCGGGTGCGGGTGTAGCTCACAGGCACAGCAGCCAGTATCGAATTATTCGCCCATAAGCGTCGCGACGGCTCCTGCAGGTGGAAATGCCCCGGTCAGCGATACTCCCGCTCAATCCGGCACCATAAGTAATCCTGAGGGCACAATAGGAATCTCAAACACGGCAGGAATAGGCCAAAATATGCCATCATCCTCAGCATTTAGCTTAAAAGGGTTAGTACCGGGACTGTTAAGCAAACAAAGCGGTTTATATAACAATAATGGCTTTGACCTGTTGAAAAACACTGCGGACAAGACCGAGAACAGTTTCAGCATGCCGGCGATCTCGAAAAGTCTCAATCCATTCAATGGAGCTGAAAGCCTTTTTAATTTCAAGCCGCTGACCAAGGCAACGTTTTAATAAAAATTATCAGGGCAGTATTTGATCTGCCCTTTTTATTTTCAATATTATGGATTGGTGTCCAATATTTTTAATGACATCCCGGGTCATTTTAATTTTTTTGAGAGGCTTATAAATTGGTTAGCGGCTTTACCCTTCTCTGTCAACTTATAAATAAGAAAATTCCCTTCCTTTTCACAGGATATGAGGCCTGACTCCTTCAAGTTTTTTAGATGATAGGACAAAGCCGAATACTGTAGCCCGATCACTTCTACAAGCACGCAAACGCATAATTCTTGCATACCCAGTGCTTCGATAATTTTGATCCTGGCAGGGTCCGCGAGAGATTTAAAGATATCTGAGGTGAGCTTACCGTCACTTTTCTTGATCTTAGATAGTTCCCTTCGCACTTCCCCGCTTATCCTATAAGGAGTCTCGCATATATCTTCCATATACCCTCGCTAACACTTCTCGCAATCAAAGCAGTGCATTTTATCCTTTATATCGGTATAGAACTCTTTTCCGCACTTCACGCACCGGACCTTACGAAAGCCCAGGTCCTTTGCAGGCGTTCCCCTTGCCAGGTCAGCGAAGTTAATCCCGCAGGAACATCCTTCTTTCATTTTTTCCACCGTTATTTTTTAGCCTGTATCCATTTCTTGATCTCGTCAATAGACGGTACTCTTCCCATGGACTTGACCTCGTCGTCTACGGCAAATCCGGGAGTTGCCAGTATGCCCGCATCGACGATCTCGTCAATGTCGTTGATCTTGACGACCTCCGCTTCCACGCCAAGCTCTTTAATAGCCTGCTTTGCTACATTCTCTAGCATATTGCATTTTGCGCAGCCGGTGCCATATACCTGTACTTTCATGTTATCACCATATTATATATTTTAACGATTATTTTAGATTATTGCCCCGAATATTAAGCCGCTGGCAATTGCCACCACTATCACAAGTCCTATATATGTAAATCCTTTTTTCTTGCCCATAATATTTGTGATTACGAGCATGTTAGGCAGGCTAAGCGCCGGGCCGGCAAGAAGCATCGTGAGAGCGGGACCCTTTCCCATGCCCTGAGCCATGAGCAGGCCGACGATAGGGACTTCCGTAAGTGTCGAGAAGTACATTAATGCGCCGGACACGGAGGCGACCGTGACCGGGAACAGCCCGTTGCCGCCAAGGAACGTCTCGATATATTCGATAGGTATCAGCTCTATGATAATGGCTCCGAAAAACACTCCGATAAGTAACAGCGGGAATATTTTCTTGGTCAGGAACCACGTCTCGTTCATCCACATCGTCAGTTCGTCTCTGGTATACCATCGATATGATGTGAAGGCAGTTGCAAGGATCAGTAATACGAGGACGGGACCTTTTAGCAGCCAGTCGATAGTCCATCCGCCCAGGACAAGTATAGAAACAAGTAGTATGAATGTGATGGGTGTCCTGTACTTATATCCCGTATCTCCGCCGTCGCTTGTGGTCACGATAAATGGTTTTACCTTTTCCTTTTTCTTCTCCTCGTTGATAGATCTTTGATAAATGAACGCCATTATGATGCCTATTATCACAGACATGCCTACGGCAGCTACGGCTCTTGCGAATCCGATATCCAGCCCGAGCTTTTGGGCTGAGTACACAATAGCCAGGACATTTATGGCGGGCGCCGAGAACAGGAATGCTGTAGCAGGACCGATCCCTGCACCCCTCTTATATATGCCTGTGAATAATGGAAGCACCGTACAGCTACAAACAGCAAGTAATATGCCGCTGGTAGCCGCTACGCCATATGACATGAATTTATTAGCTTCAGGCCCCAGGAATTTCAATACGGACTCCTTAGAGAATAAAGCGGCTATAGCCCCGGCCAGGAAGAATGCGGGGATAAGACAGAAAAGGACGTGCAGCGCCATATACTCTTTAAGCGCTTCAACGCCTACCAAGAATAAATGTTCTATCATACTACCACATTTCAAATCATATTGAAATATCTCATATAAATAGCTTTTTCAAGAAATGTTGAAATAGAAACATATAAATACTGCTCATTTGTACTATTATTGAAATGGCTCGGATCGCATGATCCAGTAGAGGAATATGACGCGATTATTGTTAATATCGGACATACATGCCAATCTTGAGGCCCTGAGAGCCATAGTCGATAATGTATGCTACGATGAGATTTTCTGTATGGGAGACCTTGTGGATTATGGCCCGGACCCTTCAGAATGCATCGAGTGGGTGCGGATCAATAAGGTGCCAACTATAAAAGGGAACCATGATAATGCGGTTGCCATGCATGTGGATTGCGGATGCGGGTATAAATATAAACACCTTTCAGAAGCGACGCGCGAATATACATGGGATAACATCGAACAGAAGGACGAAGATTTTTTAGCTTCGCTTCCGCTTATCATAAACAAAGAGATAGACGGCGTTAAGTTCACTTTTACTCACGGAAGTCCGTCTTCTTTCTTCGAATATATTTACCCGGATACTACCCGAGAAATACTTGAGCGAATAACTTCTGAACTGGATAGCGATTACCTGGTAGTCGGACATACCCATAAGCCCGCTATATTAAATACCTCAAGGATGACCATATTGAACCCCGGGAGCGCGGGCCAGCCCCGTGACGGCGACATAAGAGCTTCTTGCATGGTATTTGATACGTTATCAAGGAAAGCGGAGATCATCAGGCTTGACTACGACATTGAGAAGACATGCGGAAAGATCCGGGCATCTATGCCGCATGCGTCGGAGCTTGAGGCGATATTGAGAAGAGGATATTAAATAGGTGACAGTATGGTTGAGAGAAAAGAGCTTGGCCTTATAGATAAATTACTGCCGGTATGGATAATCGTTTGTATGGCGATCGGATTGCTGCTCGGGAAATACATGCCTTCTTTCGGGGAAGCGGCAAGCATAGGCATACCGATAGGGTTGTTCCTGATGATCTACCCGGCAATGACAAAGATAAGGATGGAAGATCTTAAAAAAGCACTGACAGGAGGGAAACAAGCTGGCATCGTAGTTTTCTTTAATTATGCCGTGAACCCGTTCCTTCTATGGGCTTTCGGCTACCTGTTCTTCATATTGATCTTCCAGAACACGGGCATGATAAGCCAGGAGATGGCGCAGAGCCTCTGGATAGGATTGATACTCCTTGGGGTTGCACCATGCATAGCGATGGTGCTCGTATGGACGGATCTTTCATATGGCAACAATGCCCTGGCCATTACGCTGATGGCCTGGAACTCGCTCATACAGATGCTGACCACGCCCCTTTATATTGCCCTTATCATAGGCGCCCAGATAGCGCTGGACATGTGGATGATAGGGCAAAGCGTTGTGCTATATCTTGGCCTCCCCTTGCTGTTAGGATATCTCACAAGGAAGTACTTGATCCGGTGGAAGGGACAGCAATGGTATGATAACAGGATATTGCCGCCGCTTGGCAAGATACAGCTTCTGGCGCTTCTCTTCACGCTCATAGTGATGTTCTCGCTAGAAGGCGACGTGATCATTCAGACACCGGAACTTATCCTTTACATGGCAGTGCCGCTGACTCTTTTCTTCGGCGTGCTTTTCATGGTGACGTTCGTTACGGCAAAGCTGTTCAAATGCGACTACGAGGACTCCGTAGCCATAGCGTTTAACAGTACTGGAAGGAACTTCGAGCTTTCCATAGCCATCGCTTTAACAGCATTTGCTGCGATGCCCATGGTAGCCGTATCCACAGTAATAGGGCCGTTGATCGAAGTCCCGGTCATGCTGTCACTAGTGTATTTTGCGAGATATGCTAAATACGCGTGGTTTGAGAAAAAGGAAATAATGGTAACTCAAGAGGGCGTAACCTCTTGAGATATTTTTTTTATCTTAATAATGCCGTATCGAAAAATATAAGTTCGAAATGTTTTAATACCTGTTATTTCAATAAATATTGAAATAGATAGGCCATATAGGTCATGATGCCTACCGGCCGTCCCATATATAATAAAAGGAGATCATACAATGGACAATAAAAAAGTTGAGAATAAGGAGGGCTGCAGCTGTGGCTGTGGGACAGCGCCGAAAATCATTTACCCATGTTCGGGATCGGCAGATGTGGGAGAGATAGCTGATAGAGCAGCAAGAAAGCTCACCAAAGACGGGGTCGGAAAGATGTCGTGCCTTGCCGGAATAGGAGGCGGTATCAGTGGGCTTCTGGCAGTGGCAGATTGTGCTTCAGCCATACTTGTCATTGATGGCTGTCCCCAGAATTGTGCGAAAAAGACCCTTGAAAAAGCAGGCTATATGGAATTTAAGCATATAATGTTATCCGATATGGGCATGGCAAAGGGTAAGACACCTGTCAATGAAGAGAACATCGCCAGTGTGACTGAAAAAGGCGAAGAGCTATTAATATCCTAGACTTTTTAGCGAATAATGACACAAAAAGATAAAGCTAAAAACTTGCTGGCTATCATGCTTATCTGTTTCGTGCTGATAAGCATTGTTTTTTTAGTCTTTAAACATCTACCGGACGACTCCGGAGCACAGGCGGTAAAAGGCAGCGGGGACATTGTCGGCATTCAGGGTCCGGCAAATAAAGTCGTAGTGTACTATTTTTACACTAACGCCAGGTGTACATCGTGCCTGAACATGGAGTCATATACGGAACAGGCACTTATGGAAGGGTTTCCGAAAGAGATAAGCGACGGGACCCTTGAATGGCATGCGGTCAATATAGATAAACTGGAAAACAGGCATTATATAAAAGATTATGATCTTTATATTAAATCGGTCATAGTTTCCGGGATAAGGGACGGAAAAGAGGTAAACTGGAAGAACCTGGACAGAGTCTGGGAATTACTGGGAGATAAAAGCTCATTTATAAGATATGTTCAGGAAAATACCAAAGAATACCTGGAGGACATATAATGGATAGCCTTATAGTAGGTTCAATGGCCGCGTTATGGCTCGGCATACTCACTTCGATCAGCCCATGCCCGCTTGCGACCAATATTGCGGCCATATCATTCATAGGAAAGCGTATCGAAAATGTACGACACGTCATATATTCAGGAATCCTGTATACCTTAGGAAGATCAGTCGTATATGTAATCCTTGGAGCACTTTTAGTGGCCAGCGTTCTATCGATACAGGAAGTTGCCGTATTCCTTCAGAAATATATGAATGAGCTTCTGGGTCCGATATTGATCATCACGGGGATGATGCTGCTGGAAATGATCAAATTTGAATTTAGGGGCACCGGCATAAGCCAGAAGGCTTTGCAGAAAGTGAAGAGCGATAACGTATGGAGCTCTGGATTATTAGGCATAATATTCGCCATGGCTTTTTGCCCGGTATCGGCGGCATTATTCTTCGGCGGTTTGATACCGCTATCTGTCAGGGACGGGTCAAACACACTGTATCCGGCACTATATGGAATAGGCACAGCGTTGCCAGTAGTCTTTTTCGCTTTACTGATCGCTTTTAGCGCCAGGTCAGTCAGCAAAGCCTTCAATAAGATCACAAAGATAGAGACGAAAGCAAGAAGGATCACGGGCATATTATTCATAGCCGTGGGCTTATACTACTCTTTAAGGTATATATTTGGTATTTTTTAGTAAGATCTGAATAGAAATCCATTTTCTTTTTTTAAAGTCATAAAAATTTGATCATCATTACAGGCCTTTTTGCATATCTGACAATATTATCTACTACCGTGCCGGTACGACCTTCGCCGTTATCGTAAGGCCTGGAATCGATGAGTATTAAAGAAACATCTTCTTCTTCCGCAACCCTGCTTATCTCTTTTGCGGGTTCGCCGATATGCACATGACAATCAATTACAGGTATTATATTATCCAGCATTTCCTTGATAGCGTCGAGCTTATTTTTTCCTGAAGTGACCAGGCTTTCAATTTCAGCCCCCGTTTCGCCCCTATCGACAATATATGCCAGTATGGCCTCATCGGCTTTCGGCATCATTTTTACCAGATCAGCCATCGCTTCAGCCCTTGTCCGTTCATCTATCGAGTACAGGACGCGTGAAAATGTCCTTTCACAAAACTTTTCATATAGTTCCCCGTCGATATTTTCTATAACACGGTACCTCATGATTAACAGGTTAGTCTTACAATACCTCATCACTTCCGAGGATACGCTTCCAAGTAAAAGCCCTTTTATAAGGCTCATGCCTTTAGCCCCCATGACGATCAGGGATACGCATTCTTCGTCGGCCATACGGAGTATTTCCTTTGATGGTATGCCGATAGCAACTTTTACATCGACCTTTAATCCCAGGGATTCCAGGTCTTTTTTCTTTTCATTGATCAAAAGTTCGGCTTCCCGGACCTTTATATTATCAATTTCCTTATATTCCCAGTACCCAAGTGTCTTTGAGTCGATAACGTGCAATAGGATAACCTCTTTTGCCCCGGGGATCTCGCATAAGCACTCAAGCATTTTTTGTGAATGCTCTGAGAAATCAATAGCATATAATATCTTTTCGAACATTCCAATCCCCCTAGTTTCCTCCGCGATCGCATGGCTCTACGTGCATATAATTTGGACGTCCGTCGGGATGATACCATGCAAGGCTCAGTCGTCTGGCCACATGCACAAGCGCCAGCATGACCGGTACTTCGATAAGAGGTCCGACCACGGCCGCAAAAGCCTCTCCGGACCCGATCCCGAAGACTGCGACAGCTACGGCAATAGCCAGCTCGAAATTATTACTGGCAGCCGTGAAAGCCAGCGTTGTGGAATCCGCATATTTGAACCCCAGCCTATATGACATGATGAAAGAAATAAAGAACATCAGTGCGAAATATATCAATAGTGGTATTGCGATCCTTACGACGTCAAATGGAAGCGTGACGATATATTCGCCTTTCATTGAGAACATCACGATTATAGTGAATAGAAGGCCGATCAATGCCGTTGGCCCGAGTTTCTTCATAAAAACATTGTCATACCAGCCTTTACCTTTACGGCTGATAAGCATATATCGCGTTAAAATACCGCCGATGAAAGGTATTCCCAGGTAGATGAACACAGCTTTCGCTACCTGCCAGATAGATATATCAACGACCGCCCCTGCTCCTGCCCCGCCGATCCATGAGGATAACACCGTGACGAAGATATATGCCAGTATTGAATAGAGGAAGACCTGAAAGACAGAGTTGAGTGCCACAAGCACTGCGCAAAGCTCATTATCGCCGCTTGCCAGCTGGTTCCATACGAGCACCATCGCTATGCACCTGGCAAGCCCTATTATAATGATCCCGATACGGTATTCCGGAAGGTCGGGAAGGAAGATCCATGCCAGAGCGAACATCAGTACAGGGCCGATAAACCAGTTTTGTATAAGGGACAGACTTAAAGCTTTGCCCTGTTGTCTGATCCGGTATAGCTCCTCATATTTTACGGCAGCCAGAGGAGGATACATCATCCAGATAAGGCCTATGGCAATAGGCAGGGATACTTCTTCTATGCGTACTGAGTCCAGCACATCCACGACTTCCGGGTATACATAACCTATAGCTACTCCCGCCACCATTGCCAGAAATATCCATAGGGTCAAAAATTTACTTATGAAACCCAGTCCAGCACCGTTCATCCCCATATTGATCCTCCTGATCAATCGTTCTTTTCATATCCAGAAAAACATAGATATATAATAGTTATAATTTTATATATTTATATAGAGGATGCGGCTTAATGAGGTAAAAGTGTTTTAGGCTTCTGAAATGGGCGTTTTATGTCGATTAAAAACGTTGTTATGAGTTTATAGAAGCCCCATTTATCTTTGGATTATCATTGTAAAAGACTATCTGATGTTAATATCGCTGTAACGGAAGCGGTTGATAAGGGTTCTTACAAGTTTTTTGAAAATGTAACTCTTTTATAAGGCCTGTTCATAGCAAGGTGGCTATTTTCATGTCTTTAATAAACATATAATTGAGAAGTATCAGAAGTGTCAGGCAACTGGTAAATGTTCTAAGAAGTGATAAATATATTAAGAAAATTCTTGGCTTTGACCGTTTGCCTGACCATAACACTTCTAGCAAATTTACAAAGTTGTTATCCGGGCACCTTGACCGCATTATGACACTTTTAAACAGTATGACAGGGGCTTGTCAATCAAGATCATATTAGTCTTATCTGTATAGTCAGCACGATATTACAGGAATACAGCATGAAAGACTGTGACACTGATTGTTGTTACGATGATATAAGCAAAGAAAATTACAAATGATACCGTGTGCACATACTCTACGATCTTTCCTCGCTATCCTGCTATGTTTCACACTGATAAGAGCGAGCGTTCAGGACAACATACAGATAAGACCACTCATAAAAAATATTCGATACAAATACGCTTAACATAAAAGGATTTTTCTCTGACAGGGGATACGGCTCCAAAGAGAATATAAAAAGATCTGAGCCCGGGAATACCCATGATATGCAGAAGAAATAAATGCAACACCCATAAAAGAGAGAAAATACAGGTTACAAGACCATCACCCCTGTACACGGAAACAGACTGAACAAATTATATAAAAACAGTATGGACTGCGAATACACAAATAACCTATTAAAAGAACACCTGGACATGACAGAAGTAAATACCCGGGGAATGGTTAGAACAAGAAAAAAATCGGAGTAACAATGATAACAAGACAAATACAAGTACTCTACCTCGCAAAACAAGAAACAAACCCAAGAACAGTAATAATAATATGAATTACATCATCACTTGATAAAGTGACATATAGAATTACTAAGCTTGGTATTTTTTTGTTTAATTACCGGTAAATCGCGCATTCAATTGCTTATATTTTAATATGAGTATTTCAAATTATTTTTAAATAGTTAAAATATGATATACTGGGGGATTGAACGTGAATGATAAGATCAACAGACACGATAACAATTTTGACTTTTTGAGACTTGCTGGCGCATTACTGGTAATCTTCTTCACCACTTACGGTGTCCTGGGTGCCTACAAGTTTGACCCGTTGTTTCGACTGACGAACGGCGCACTAACCACTGGTAGCATAGGCGTGGCAATATTTTTTATAATAAGCGGTTACCTGATAACGATGAGCTGGTATAAAAGGCGCAACATCCCAAGGTTCCTATGGGCACGATTCCTGAGGCTGGTACCGGCTCTCGCAGGGGTAGCACTAGTAACGATTTTTATAATTGGTCCCCTAACCACACATCAAAACCTGTGGGACTATTTTACCAGCCGTGCCACATGGGGTTACTTAAGCATTATAACGGTGTTCTTCCCGTCTTACTACCTTCCCGATGTTTTCATACACAACCCCAGTAACATGGTAAATGCCGCTTTATGGTCATTACCTGTAGAATCTACCATGTATCTGATAATATTGGCATTAGGAGTTCTTGGCATATTATATAGAAAATACTTTGTGACACTCTTTACTTTATTGATACTTGGAGCCCATCTTTATATTAACGTTCATACATTACATACTATTTTGCCGGTCATATCTCATGACATACTAGACCAGCTTAAGCTATATTCACAGATGTTAGGTTATCCCTTGTATTTCATGGTCGGGTCGATTTATTACCTCAACCAGGATAAAATAAAGTACGACAAGCGCCTTGTACTCATGGCTTCAATTGTCTGGGTGCTATCATTCTCGAACTATGAACTATTGCTCCTGACATCATTCATCTGCATACCATACATCGTATTGGGCATCGCATTTACAAGCATACCTTACATTAATGGGATAGGCAGTAAAGCTGATATAAGCTATGGCCTATACATTTTCCACTACCCGATCCAGCAGACACTATTAAACTTCTTCAGTCTCGATACATTAACTCTGCTCATCGCTACGCTTCTTATCACAGTGCCCTTGGCATGGATGTCCTGGCACCTGATCGAAAACAAAGCATTAAGCTTAAAAAATATCCAAATAAAAAATCTCAGCGTGATGCAGAAACTCAATCTTAGAAAGGTCGAGTATTGATTTTTTTATTTTTCCGGGTTTTTGTGCTTTTGTAGAATGAAAGTCATGTTGTATCTAGTAGTTGTGATGATTTCTATGCGATTGTTTGAGTAGTGGTTAGGTATTTTCTGTTTTTTGGTTTTAAACAGGCATTTTGGATAATGGGTTCTTTTTTTGGTTAATGGTTTAAGAAGTAGTGTTTTTTAGAGTTTGTCGATAGGGTACTTAAAAAATCGAGTCTCTGTAAGAGTATTAGCCGGGTTTTTGCGATTGCAGGGTTCTTGTGGTCAAGGTACAGTGATTGTTGGAGTATGCTTTCCGGTTGTTTTTAATCTTTTCACCGGTAAGTGTTCTTTTGTTATGACGAGGAGTTCCCAGAGGCACGCTAAATAAAATTTTATAATCGATGAATATAAACATTTTAATTTTAATAGTTGTTAAAATTAGTGCGGTATTGATCGCATCTCTTTATAACGATCACATTGATACTATGACTATGGCAGGTGCTGTCAAATGGATAACAGTAAGGTCTCCGAGAAGAATGATGAACAGGGGTGTATGTGCAGTAAAGCGCCGAATATCATATATGCATGTTCCGGTTCCGCAGATGTCGGGGAAATAGCAGACAGGGCAGCAAGGTTGCTTTCAGCTGACGGCGCAGGTAAGATGTCATGCCTTGCAGGTATCGGCGGCCATATCAGCGGATTACTGGCAGTGGCAGAGGTCGCTTCAAAGATACTCGTCATCGACGGATGCCCGATGGATTGTGGAAAAAATACCCTGATATTGGCAGGCTACAGAGACATTGAGCATATTCGATTATCGGACATGGGAATGAAAAAAGGTAAGACGCCGGCCATAGACGAAAATGTAGCTATCGTCGTAGAAAAAGGAAAAGAACTTCTGGCTACAAGGACAGATGGATCAACAAGACCTGAATGATGAGAGGTATTTGTAATAGCATGAACATTACAGGATATTCTCTTATTGATAATACCTGGTCATACTCTTTTTTAAGTTCAAACGTTCCCTGTTGGCCGAGGTCGGTCAAAAAATTTCATCGAAAAGTACAAACAAAGAGCGTCACCGATGAAAATATATCATGGTTTATCAAATATTAGTATATTAGTTTAAAAGCCGGAGATAAGTGTATGAGCGAAAAAGTATACGACGTCGCCATCATAGGCGCGGGTCCGGCCGGGCTCACAAGCGCATTATATTGCGGCAGAGCGGATCTATCGACCATCGTATTTGGCAACATATTTGAGTCACAGATAGCCAAGGCCGGACAGGTGGAAAACTATCCCGGCATAGAATCGATCCCGGGCATAGACCTTATCGAAAAATTCGATGAGCAGGTAAAAAAGTATGATGTCAATTTAATACCATCTAATATAACCCGCATAAAAAGGGGAGAGCTATTCACCCTTTATACCGATGAAGGAGAGTACAGGAGTAAGAGCGTGATCATAGCGACAGGGGCGAAATACCGGGAGCTTCACATTCCGGGAGAAAAAGAATTCGTGTACAAAGGCGTATCTTACTGTTCTATTTGCGACGGCACGCTATACAAAGGGAAAAAGGTCGCGCTTGTCGGGCATGGCGACCAGGCGGCAAAATCCGCCCTCTACCTTGCAGGACTTTGCAGCGAGGTCATAGCGCTTACTGAAAAGAAAGACCTCGAAGCGCCGATGTATGAAGAACAGATGAGGGCTTCTAAAAGGATCAAGGTCACAGGAAACGCAAAAGTCGTGGCGATCGAAGGGAAAGAATTTGTCGAGCGGATCAGGTATGTACTCGATAAGCAAGAAGAGAGAACTGAGGAAGTCGAGGGTGTGTTCATAGAGGGAGGCATACCGAACACGCTGCTTGCCGGCGAACTAGGTATTGACCTTGACGCCAAAGGTAATATCAAAGTGAACAGGCCTGAACAAACAACGAACATCGAGGGAGTATTTGCAGCAGGAGACGTGACGAGCGGTATACACCAGATATCAAAAGCCGTCGGCGAAGGGGCAAGTGCGGCGATAAATGCGATGGTATACATAAAGAAAAAGGGAATCCCAAAATAGTAATAATAATTGTCAGTCGTAGGAACTAAGCCCTTAACTCCGTGATTTCTTAAATATAAAATAACAGGGAATTAATGTGACATACTATTAAGATATAATTTTTAAGATTTTTTCTATCGGTTTTTTGTACAAATAACATATCAACATATTTAAATATGTAAATGTGTTAATATCTAGTCGGTGATAACATTAGCGATAAAATCGATGAAATCTCTGTAAGAAAGGTGGTCAAGGAAAAATATTCGAAGCTCGCGTCTACGGAAAGGCAGGACTGCGAATGCGGAAAGGAATACGTATCTAAGATAGGGTATTCTTCTGAGACTATGTCCGGACTGCCCGCCGAAGTCCTTTCGGTAAGTGCCGGATGCGGAAACCCCACAGCCATCGCAGATCTGAAGAAAGGGCAGACCGTACTGGACCTCGGCAGCGGCGGAGGAATTGATGTTTTTATCGCGGCCAGGGAAGTCGGGCCTGCCGGAAAAGCCATCGGTGTCGATGCAACTCCCGAGATGATCTGGAGGGCCAGGAAGTCGGCTAAAACAATAGGTGTCGAGAACGCGGAATTCCGGCTCGGGGAAATAGAATGCATGCCGGTAGAGTCCGGCTCGATTGATGTTGCCATAAGCAATTGTGTGATAAACCTGAGCCCGGACAAAGACAGAGTCTTCAAGGAAGTATTCAGGGTCCTGAAGCCGGGAGGGAAGCTTGCCGTATCGGACATGGTCCTTACCAGGGATGTAAGCCAGGACGAAAGAGAAAAGCTCAAGACCTGGGCGAGCTGCATAGGCGGAGCGATAAAGCTGGAAGACTATTTAGAAAAAATGAAAGCGGCCGGTTTTGTGGGCGTAAAAGTCGAAAGCGAACATGTATATGGCTTTGACGAGCTTTATTACTTGCTCTGCAGCGACTCGTGCGGATGCGGGTGCGGCTCTGATGATGTGGGACAGCTTGCCGGAATGACGGGGAAAAGTAATGTTGCGACCGTGAAGATCGTGGCTTTCAAGCCGTGAAAATCAAAAGAGGCATGATCATGGGCGACATTTTAGATACAATATATTCAAGGCGGTCTGTTAGAGAGTACAGGCAGGAAGATATTCCCGACGAGATCATGAAAGACATAATTAAGGCAGGTACGTACGCGCCAAGCTCGATGAACAGGCAGCCGTGGCGATTTGTTATAATAAAAAACAGGGAACTGATAAAAAGATTATCAGACATAGCTAAAAAAGCATGGCTGGAAAAGGTAGCGAATAATAATAACGATCCGGGGATAGCATCCCTTGCCAGAATGGCATCCAGCCCGACGTTTAACATATTCTATGACGCCCCGGTGCTCGTGCTTATCTTTTCGTCGCCGGACGCATACAGGCCGGAGGTTGACTGTGCGCTGGCAGCAGAGAATATGATGCTTGCGGCAAGGTCGTACGGGATAGGGAGCTGCTGGATCGGCCTGGGAATGCCGATAGGCTCAGATAGCCAGGTCATGAAAGAATTAGGAATCCCTGAAGGGCATACGCTTATGGCCCCCGTCATATTCGGATATCCCGGGAATGACGAACAGTATACGCCTCCGCGTAAAGAGGACGTAATATTAAAGATAATAAAATGAGACCCCAAAAACATTTTATTTTTTCACAGGAATGTATGCTTTGTTGCAAAGAATTCGATCGGAGTACGCATGGAAAAAGACTCTAAATGCTGCGAGGATATGATCGGTGATGCGATCATTTGCTGTAAGCAGGATCTTCCCGATGAGGAACATATAAAAAAGCAGGCAGAATATTTCAAGGCCCTATCCGACCCTGCAAGAGTAAAGATAGTATATGCGCTGGCGGGCGGAGAAAGATGCGTTTGCGAGCTTATGGCAATAATGGACATGCAGCAGACCGTTGTCTCACACCATCTCAAAGTGCTGAAGTATGCCGGCATAATATCGGATAAAAAGTCGGGCAAGTGGGTATATTACTCGTTAGTGGATAAGAAGACAGTTGAATTGTTAAGTATCTTAAAAGCAGAAAAGTGAATGTTTTTAACGTTCATGCCGTTAAATCAGCACTGTTTTTGGATACATATCTCGATACTATTTTGATAGATTAAAATAATCTTTACATCTATGAGTGGTATCATGACATCCAGGATTTTGATCGCCACGGACGGCTCAAAGTATAGTGAAAAAGCCGTCGACTATTGTATTGGCATGGCACAGAGGCTCGGCTCCGAAGTTATCGCACTATATGTGATCAGCATGAAAACCCTTGAGATCTATGCCATGGGACATCATGACGACATCAGGGGATATGAAGAGGCGAACAGTAAATTAAGAAACGAGGGAGAAGAAGCGCTTCGGTATGCCGTCAGGAAAGGGAACGAATCCGGAGTGATAGTGAACACGTTCATTGCCAGAGGATATCCGGGAGAGGAGATCTTAAAACTTGCAGACCAGGAACGTGTCGACATGATAGTTGTCGGAAGCCTGGGAAAATCCGGACTGGAGCATTTACTCATAGGAAGCGTATCGGAAGAAGTCGTCAAAAAAGCGCCCTGTCCGGTGCTTGTGGTAAGAGGGAACATATAGGCCTTATTTTTTTCATAGACAATGGTGGCCGGCGACTCAAAACGTTCGACCCCGAAAAATTGTCCCATATTTTTAAAAGAGATTGTGGTGAACGACCATCGTCCGACCTGCTATACCGGGACATGACTCATGTCGGTCATGACCATATTAAAGTATTCCTATCCTCAGTGACCCTGGCATATCATATGGTAAGATAAATGCTTTCTAAAAACCGCCCAGGATACATGGATAGTACACCTTTCGGTTAATTATCCAGGGATGATCCGGCTGAGAATTATTGACTTTTATCGCAATAATCAAGGATTTAAAATGATATTTATGGCCTTTTTTTCGAGAATATATAAAAATTACTAATATAAAATCTATCATGTATCCTCAAAGCCCTGCACACATACTATAGTCCATCCTGAGAGGGGATATGAGATTTATGACGGAGTGGGAAGCAGTCGAGAAGATCGGCAGATGCATAGGGCTTGAGATCGATGAGACGGCTATCGAGATGATAAAAGGCCGGCATGATCGCGAAGAATTTATGAATATCGTACGGGATACTGCCGCGAACGTCTTCAGGGATAAGCTGACGGGGCCGGAAGTCGACACACTGGTAGAGACGGTGTTCGATACCGGGTTCGATGACCTGGAAGGTGACGGGCAGCGACTTAGAAGGTCATTGTCGTATGATGTGTTCAGAAGGACCTGTTCACGTATTAAATATACAGGGGAGATTTCGTTCGAGGGGTTTGATGTGCTCTTTCAAGAGTTTTTAGAAAGATTTAAGGCAGCCATGAATGGCATCATGTTCATACTGGGCTTAAATAAGGAGATCGTCAGCCTGGAAAATTCCGGCATAAAGGATTACGTGGAAGAATTAAGATCGCTGCCTTGCAGGAGATTTGGCGAGCTGAACTTTGGGGAGATATGTAAGATGCGGCCCCCGACATCGATCTCGCTTTATGTGGAATCTTTATTGAAAAAGTATGAGAACGACCCTATCCCTCATGAAGATTGCATAAAGATCCTCGACATGATGGACAAGCTGTCCAATTATCCGAATTATTTTAGAGTGATGGACCATTCCAGAAAGATGGAGGAGATCAAGCCAGTGTTGACATCGATAGCCTGGCTTCAGAAAGAGGCGGCGGATGGGCAGGAAAAAAACGACCTGCTGACAGCACTGGGAATATTGCTTTTTAATATATATCCTTCGCCGATGATAGTCAAATACCTGTCAAAGCTTGAGCCCGGCCTAAAAAACCAGTTCCTGTGCTACGAATACAATTCTATAATGGCATTGAACTATTTATTGATGGGTAAGCTCGACATAGCCGAGAAATACACGACAAGCGCTTTTGAGGTAGCTATCGACGAGGAAAAAAGAGCATACACCTGCGTTTTAAAAAGTTGCGTATATATTAACCGTCATGAGCACAAAAAAGCCATTGAAAATCTTGAGAAATGTTCAGCCATAGTAAGGAACAAGCGAATGAGATCCATGACCAGGTTCTACCTGGGAATAGTCCACTATGAGTGCGGTGATCTCTCGAATGCGCTCGAATGCTTCAAGGACGCCCGGGTGGGCATAGAGGATGAGATAGACCTCATGAACATCTGCAACAATATTGGTACATGCTCAATGCTGCTCGGCGACCTCAAGGGTGCGTTGAACGCCTTTGACGAGGTGGAGGAATTAAGCAGGTATATGGGCAGCAACATAGCCAAGTTCCTTAAATCGGTTGCATATGGAAACATGGGTATCGTATACCTGAATATGAAAGAGCCGGATAAAGCGCTCGAATATTACAGAAAGGCGCTAAAGGTCAATAAGGAGATACGGAATAAAAAAGGCATAGCCAACCAGATCGGCAATATTGGCCTTGTATATAAGTCAAAACAGGACCATAAGTCATCTATAGACTATTTTAAGTCCATGCTTAACTATTCTTTTAGCATCGACTATTTTGAAGGGGTGTTATTCGCATACGGCCAGATAGACCAGGCGATGACATTGCTCGGAAAACAGGAAGAGGCCGAAGCATTTAAAAAAGATATCGTAAAACGGTATCCGGGAATAACAGGCATGCTCAAGAAGAGGCCGCAACATGGTTAAATGTCATTTTAACATTATGTGAGACGGATAGATAAGGGTCGTATGATAGTAATGATAGAACGAGAGAATTTATTCTTTTAACTAACAGGCTAATATAATGTTCTTGATGCACGGACGATATTAGAAAATACGAGTGCTGTAAGCCGTTAATTAAAAAGGTCGCATTTTTCCCGTTATCGGCAGGCCTATTAAATCGCCGTACACGAGTGACGTGCGCACATTAAGCAAGCACTTTCAAAAATTTTTACACAAATTTTCAAGATTTTGTTGTTTCCTAAAAAAACCATATTTATTTTCAAATATGTTAAAATTATGTCGATGCTATCAATTATTTAGAAAAATATTTTTAAAATTAAACCAGAAAAAAGTAAAAAATTTTCGACAATAAAATATAAAAAAACAAAATTTTTAGCATTTTAAGAAAGTTTTATATACACCATTATTGCTAAAATTTTGACGAGGATTAAACAATGAAGAAGGTGAGGCAAAATAAGAAAGTCGTAGCATTGGTAGTGCTGTTTACGGTACTACTCGCCGCACTTCCGGTAGCAATGGGTAGTGATTCCCAGGCTACGCTTGCCAAATTTGAGCCTCAGGATGGGGTCTATATTGGCGGCGGGACTTACGACGGACAATGGTACGAATTTGTCAACGATGCAGGAAAACAGCCCGCCCTAAGGCTGACGTTCGTTTATTTCCCATCAGATGTATTTGACAACCGACCGACACACCAGGAGCAATCGCTCAGCAGAATGGCAGCGGACGGCGTAACGCCTGTAGTTACATGGCAGCCGCAGACCTATGTCCGCGACATTGCCGCAGGAAAATATGATGCGTACATCAGGGAAAGGGCGCGAGAGTGTAAGGCATTCGGCAAGCCGATGTTCATACGCTATGCCCATGAAGCCAACGGCGCATGGTATGACTGGCAAAAATATCCCGCCGATGTCATAAAGAGCTCGCAAAGGATATACCAGATATTCCAGGAAGAGGGAGCCACCAACGTAGCTTTCGTATGGTGCCCGGCCTTTGATACAAGCGGCAAAAAGAACTGGCTGAACTATTATCCTGGCGACGCGTATGTCGACTGGGTAGGCATAGACGTTTATAACTGGGCGAGATGGCCGAGGACTTTCGATACTATGGTCAAGGACTTTTATGCAGAATATGCAGGAAGGAAGCCGATCATGATCGGAGAGGTATCATCCGCCGAAGTATTTAACCCGGATCCCGGTTTCGAGAACCCGGAAGCCCAGAACAAGGCAAAGTGGATAACTGACATGTTCAACTTGATGAACACCAAGTATCCCAAGATAAAGGCTTTCGTCTGGTTCAACGTGATAAAGGAAGATAACTGGAAGATCCGCTCAAGTCCGGAATCATTAAAAGCATTCCAGGACGGGGTCGCAAATCCAAGATACCTTAGCAAGGTCGTATCGGGAGGCACGCCGGTACCTACGGTGACGCCTACGATCACTCCGACTGTGACCCCGACCTCTACTCCAAAGCCCACAGTGACGGCAACTCCGACTGCAACCCCTGCGCCGGACCCGAACGGGTATGGCGTTGACACGACCAGCAGATGGGCAAAATACAACGGGTATTTCGGACCGATAGAAAAGACCACGGTTAAGCCCAACACAGGGATCGAGCAGGGCATATACTATAAGAACACCGGCTCGCAGACCGATTCCTATAAGGTCATGATCGAAGGAATACCGGCGAACTGGTGCAAGGTGACAATGTATGGGTCCACACAGTTATCCCCCGGAATGGGAGTGTACGGTAACGTGATCATCACGCCGACCAGCGGAGGCACTTATCAGTTCACTGTCAAGGTGGTCTCTAACGCAAATAATGCGGTATATGACACAGTCTCATATACGATGTATGTAGATGGACCGGCATCGCCAACGGTGACGCCGACACCGGCACCGACAGTGACACCGACACCTACGCCGACCATAAACCCGACACCGGCACCGACGGTGACACCGACACCTACGCCGACCATAAACCCGACACCGGCACCAGCGCCGGACCCGAACGGGTATGGCGTTGACACGACCAGCAGATGGGCAAAATACAGCAGGTATTTCGGACCGATAGAGAAGGTCACGATCAAGCCCAACACAGCGGTTGAGCAGGGCATATATTACAAGAACACTGGCTCGAAGAAAGACTCGTATACAGTGGTCATAGAAGGAATACCGGCGAACTGGTGCAAGATAGCGATGTATGGAGACGAGGCCTTATCACCGGGATACGGACGTTACGGGAACGTGGTCATCACGCCGACAGCAGTCGGAACGTACACGTTTACCGTTAAAGTGATATCGAAGTCCAACCCGGCAGTATATGATATACAAACATATACCATGTATGTAAGGTAAGGTCAATGTGAAGGCTCTGCCTTCACAAATTTTTTTATTGATTTTATTAATTGATTTATCAGATTTCCATAGCAATTTATGAATATCTAAATATAAAGACCATAAAAAATGTTTTATGCTATGGATAACATCAGGCTCAACGATATGATAAATAAAGAAGTGGTGTCCGCGATAAAATACGTCTCGCGGATGAAACCGGAATTCTTACTTTCGGAGATCAGGGATTATATTAAGGGCGACTTATCTACACGCGAGATATTCAATATCATCCATCCTATGCTATTTGATATGGGGCTTAAAGCGGTGCATGAGAAAAATGATTACAGGATAATCCGCACGGAGCCGAAAAAGCCTCTCGAGCTAAATAATGAAGAAATTCAAAGAAACGAAGTATTCTTTAAATCTCCCAGAGTCCCCAGAAGACTGGAAAGGGTCATTGAGCAGTATATCGAGAAAAAAACCTTCAAAAAATGGGAAGACAATGCGGTCCTTGAAAAGATCAGAAAGGCCATAGTCTCGCAGAAAGAGGATTACTGGAAGGAAGGGAAAAAAAGAAAGGTGACATATGAGACGGGATACAGCGTGCTAGGGTATCTCGCATACCAGTTCCCGGTATATTTCGTACAGTTCCAGCATATTTTATACGGTATGGCGAAAGACGGTCTCTTAAAGACAAGGATGAAAATATTAGATATCGGCACAGGTCCCGGTGTAGTACCTCTATCTATCATCGACCTCATGAACAGGCTTGACGATTGCGAGGCCATGATATATTCCCTTGAACTATATGACGAGAACATTGAAGCGTACAATGCGATAGTGACGCAGTATGCCGGCATAAAGTCAAAGGCAGAGATAGAGCCCCCGATAAAGGCCGATATCAAGAACATAAAGGATGTGAATATTCCGGAAAACCTGGATCTTATCGTATTTTCCAACGTCCTTAATGAGATCAGGGGCTTCGGAATAGAGCAAAAAGCGGACATCGTACGCCACTTATCCGGACACCTGAATGATGACGGCAATATTGTGATAATCGAGCCTGCCGATAAGCTCAACTCGATAGAGTTCAGAAAGCTCAGCATCGCGCTTAAGAACATGGGAATGGGTATATACAGCCCGTGCTCGTTCATCTGGTGCACGGGATGCGATCCGAAAGAATGCTGGAGCTTTGAACAGAAAGAGGACATTAAGCCTACACGCCTGATGAGTAAGCTGGCTGAATGCGACGAGCCGTATCGTTACATGAACACTGACATAAAATATTCCTACGCGATAATAAGAAAAGACCAGCTTACGCGTGTAAAGTACAGGGTACCTCCGAAAGCGAAGTTCGCAAGGCTGTCAAAGCTGGAACAGCATACTGGCAAGCGTATAAACATAGTCGCTTCTCTGATGTCAGGTGACCTTGGCGATAAAAAGTATCACCTCTACAAGATATGTGACGGTACCGCGAAAAAGCCGGTATATGCGATACTTCCACCGCATAATACCACGCCTGAGAATGAGTATATTAAAACCGCCGCTTATGGCGAGGTGCTTGAGCTCTATAACGTGCTTGTTCGCTATAATAAAGAGAACGACTCGTATAACATCATGATAAGCAAGCCGAGCAGGGTAGAGCCAGTGGTCCGCCCGGATGAGGATGAAATGGAAGATTGATATTTTTATCTATATTCGAGAATATTTGGGAGAGCACGAAGGCAACCAAGGAACACAAGCCTAACCACAAAGTACACAATGGCAACCAAGGAACACAAGCCTAACCACAAAGTACACAATGGCAACCAAGGAACACAAGCCTAACCACAAAGTACACAAGGGTTACTAAGGTACACTAAGGTTCTTTTAATATGATAAGTTAGGTTCAGTCCTGATCGGGCCCGTTTTTCACATTCTTTAAGGCAGCTAGATCTATGTTACAGGAAAATATGTGTTCTATAAGTTCTACTTAAAAAATTCTTTGTGTTCCCTGGTTGCCCTTGTGTCCTTTGTGGTTAAGCTAGTGTACCTTAGTAACCTTACTGTCCTTTGTGGTTAGGCTTGTGTTACTTGGTTGCCATTGTGTACTTTGTGGTGAAAAATAGTGAACCTTAGTAGCCTTCGTGTCCTTTGTGGTTAAGCTAGTGAACCATAATTGCCTTTGTGGTGAGAAATCTGCAGGCGACTAGAAAAACTCAGAGTAGGTATAATTAAAAAGAAATTGAGTTTCTAATTTTTATGATAATTAAAAAGGAAAAAACAAAGGATCAGGGCTTGAACGCGTCCCCGATCTTTTCGAAGATATTCTTGCCCTTCGACTGGGCTTTTATCCCTATACCATCTCTCTCGGCTAGCTCCAGGAACAGCTTTCTCTGTTCTTCGCTCATCTTCGTAGGTGTTTTTACTATCACCCTGACAAGCAGGTCGCCTTTAGTGCCGGAGGCCCTTAAGCTCGGCATACCTTCTCCCCGGATACGGAATATCTTATGTGTCTGGGTGCCTTCGGGTATCTTGAGCTTTACTTTTCCGTCGAGAGTCTCTACCTCTATCTCGTCGCCAAGCGCTGCCTGGCTAAAGCTTATAGGAAGATCGTATGTCAGGTCGACACCGTTCCTCTTGAACAGCGGGTCCTCTTTCACGTAGAGATACACATAGAGGTCTCCGGGTGGCCCACCAGCGGTGCCTGACTCTCCCTCGCCCGGCATCCTTAGCTGAAGGCCGGTATCGACGCCTGGAGGCACTTTTATCGTCAGTTTTCTGACCCTGCGGGTCTTTGTCCTGCCGTTACATTCGGGACATGGCGTATCGAACGTCTTACCTTTACCGCCGCACTTGTTACAGGGCATGACCCGGACCATTTGTCCGAACAGGCTCTGGGATACCTGTCTCACCTGCCCGGTGCCGTTGCATGCGGAGCATGTGTTTATGGGTGTGCCCGGCTTTGCCCCGGTGCCGTTACATGTGTTGCAGGTCTCCATCCTTGGCACGACTATCTCTTTTTCGCAGCCGGCAGCGGCTTCTTTGAGATCGATCTGTAGATCGTAGCGGAGGTCTGATCCCCTGTTACTCTGGCCTCCTCTGCCCCTTCCTCCGAAAAACATATCGAAAAGATTGTCATAATTTCCAAAGCCCATATCTCTGAAAATATCGAAGTTATTGAATATATCGGACTGAGAATAGCCTTCCATGCCTGCGTGGCCGAACCTGTCGTACTGCGCCCTTTTCTGTTCGTCGGAGAGTATGGCGTAGGCTTCGGAGATCTCCTTGAATTTTTCCTCGGCCTCTGCTTCCTTGTTAACGTCAGGGTGGTATTTCATCGCGAGCTTTCTGTACGACTTTTTTATATCGTCCACAGATGCCGATTTTTCTACACCCAAAACTTCATAGTAATCTCTTTTATTGGCCACAGTACTCACCATTATGGTTTTTGTTTAAAAATATAGGGGGATGAAAAGAGTGTTACCTCTTATCATCGTTAACTACTTCGTATTCCGCATCGACAACGTTGGGATCTTTGCCTGCGGAGCCGGCACCTGATGACTGTCCCTGCTGTCCCTGCTGTCCCTGCTGTCCCTGCTGCTCGGCCTGCTGTTGGGCCTGGTATGCCTGGGCTGCCTGCTGGTACATGACAGTGGCAACATCGTTCATGATCTTGGTCAGGTTCTCGGTCTCAGATTTTATCCTCGGGATGTCGTCGGTCTTCTGAGCTTCTTTAAGGCTCTCTATACCCTTAGTTATGCGGTCCTTCTGGTCTGCGGTCAGCTTGTCGCCGGCTTCCGACAGAGTCTTTTCCGAGGAATATAGTAAGGTCTCTGCCTGGTTAAGCACTTCAGCCTTTTCCTTCTTAGTCTTGTCATCATCGGCATATTTCTCCGCGTCCCTGACCATGCGCTCTATGTCGTCCTTGGACAGCTTGGTCGATGCCGTGATGGTTATGGTCTGTTCCTTACCTGTGCCAAGGTCTTTCGCCTTGACGTTCAGGATACCGTTGGCGTCTATGTCGAACGTGACCTCTATCTGAGGTATTCCGCGCGGTGCCGGAGGTATTCCCATAAGATGGAACTTACCGAGGCTGGTGTTGTCGTACGCCATGGGCCTTTCTCCCTGAAGGACGTGGATCTCTACAGAGGTCTGGTTGTCCGCGGCGGTTGAGAATACCTGGCTCTTCCTGGTCGGTATGGTGGTGTTCCTTTCGATGAGCTTGGTGAATACGTTACCGAGAGTCTCGATACCCAGGGATAACGGGGTCACATCAAGCAATAACAGGTCCTTGACCTCTCCTGCGAGCACGCCGCCCTGGATGGACGCACCTGTAGCAACACATTCCATCGGGTCTATTCCCCTTTCCGGTTCCTTGCCGAAGAACTTCTTGACGGTCTCCTGGATCACGGGCATCCGGGTCGGCCCGCCTACCAGTATGATGTGGTCCACCTGGTTCGCGGCAAGCTTTGCGTCGGATAATGCCTGCCTCATCGGCGCATAGCACCTGTCGACGACATCGCGGACAAGCTCCTCGAGCTTTGCCCTTGTGAGAGTCATGTCAAGGTGTTTCGGGCCGTTCGCGTCAGCGGTAATGAACGGGAGGTTAATGTTTGTCTGTATAGTGCTTGAAAGCTCTATCTTGGCCTTTTCTGCAGCATCCCTGAGCCTCTGCATCGCCATCTTATCATTGCGAAGGTCGATGCCGTGCTCCTTCTTGAACTCGCCGGCGATGTAGTCAATGATGCGGTTATCCATGTCCGTGCCGCCGAGCTGTGTGTCGCCCGACGTCGAAAGGACCTCGAATACGCCTTCGCCCATCTCCATTATGGTGACATCCAGCGTTCCTCCGCCAAGGTCGAACACTAAGATCTTGCGGGTTCCCTGCTTGTCAAGCCCGTATGCCAGCGAAGCTGCGGTGGGCTCGTTAATGACCCTGACGACTTCCAGTCCGGCTATTGTCCCTGCGTCCTTTGTCGCCTGTCTCTGGTTGTCGTTAAAGTAAGCCGGGACGGTAATGACAGCTTTTGTGATTTTCTCCCCGACATAAGCTTCTGCGTCCTGCTTTATCTTGGACAGTATCATGGCAGAGATCTCCTGGGGAGTGTATTTCTTTCCGTCGATCTCGACCTTGTAATCTGTTCCCATCTTTCTCTTTATCGCCTGTATGGTCCTTTCCGGGTTCGTGACGGCCTGACGCCTTGCCGCCTCTCCTACCAGGCGTTCGCCAGACTTTGTAAATGCTACCACCGAAGGGAACATCCTGGCCCCCTCAGAGCTGGGAATTATGACCGGCTTTCCGCCTTCTAGTATACATGCTTCTGAATTGCTGGTACCTAAGTCTATACCGATTATCTTTGCCATATTTAACACCTCTTGGATACTTTTACTTTAGAGTGACGAATGACTTTTGAATTCAGCATATAGCCTCTCTGGAACTCTTCCAGAATGGTCTCGTCCTCGTGGTCCCCGGAATCCGCCTGCATCATCGCTTCGTGCAGGTAAGGATCGAATTTTTCTCCCACGGCTTTTATGGGTTTCAGCCCATGTTTTTCCAGGACCGATCTCATTTCCGAGTATATCATCTCCAGTCCGCGAGAGAACTTATCATCCCCGGACTTTCGAGAAGTATCGAGAGCCCTTTCGAGGTTCTCATACACATCGATAAGCTCCAGGATCAAGGATTCGTTAGCCTGCCTGACGTAGTCCTCCTTCTCCCTGGCAACGCGTTTTTTATAATTTTCAAAGTCTGCCTGGAGATACTTCAGCCCATTAAGATATTCGTCTGCAAGTTTTGTCTTTTTTATAAGTTCGGCCTCAAGGTCCTTTTTATTTACCTTTTCATCGGCTTCGGCCTCATCGATGTTTTCATCGGTTTTTTTAGTTGAGCCCATAAAAGTCCTCCATTTCTGGCAATATTACAATGGTCGGTTTTTAGATAATGTTTGCACTTCTATATATAGTTATCTATTGCTCACCATGTATCCGGCCAGCATACGATAATATAAAATGGAGTGCTGCAATCTATTTATCAGGTCATTACCGTATTGATAAACATAGCTTAAATAGTTTCTAGAGAATAAACTAAACTTACCTTGACCTCGAAAGTATATCGGGATTTTTATTTGTTTGATAAAAATTTTGGAGAAAGTTTTTATCATAAATTTGTAATATTACACAAAATCAAACGAAAGTATAAAATCCATTAAAATACAAATTCATTATTAGTTAACGGCTGTATCGTTTAAGGATAAATAAAGGGATGATTGGTGGACACGGTAAAAATGGGCTTAAGCGTATGCCTGATGACCCATAATAAAAAAATTTATACCATAACATGCAATTTAACCGTCACAACTGAATAGAAAGGCCTGGCCATGGAAAGAGTATCAACTGGAATACCGGAGCTTGATAAACTCACGGATGGTGGTTATCCTAAAGGAAAAGGTGTGTTGATCACCGGTTCTGCGGGTTCCGGCAAGACTATAATAGCCCTTCATTTCATATACAGGGGATGCAAGGACGGCAAGAAATGCGTATATATTGCCACAGAGGAAGAGCTCGAGGACTTATTATACCAGGCCGAGAGCGTCGGGCTTGACGTGCGCGAACATTATGGATCCGGCCAGCTCAAGATCATAAAACTGTACGAGGAACGGGCTTACACCACCATACAGACCATGTCCTTAGGTTTTGAAAAGATCGACAGCCTGCAGTCCGACATCATAAGCCTCGTCGAAAAAGTCCCGAAGGACACAGAGCTTATCGTAATAGACAACCTTGGCGTGTTCACGCTGAACATGTCGATGGACGAGTTCAGGAAACAGCTTGACACTTTGAACTTACTGCTGGCTAAGAAGGGATATACGACACTTTATATAATGGACGATACTTCCAACAGCCGTACTGAAGGAGTGGCTACATACTCCGTACATGGAGTCATAAAACTTAGCATAAAGGATAATCCTTACACCAATATGAGGGAAAGGCATATCGAGATCTCGAAGATGCGTTCCACTATGATATCCCTGGAAAGCCACGTATTCGAGATAACTTCCGGCGGCATAAAGATAAATATTAAAAAAGGCTCCGGTTCATTATTGCCCTGATACCGGTTTTTGCGATCGGCATATTCAGTCACCCTTTTATGTTCCTTAAAAAGGGATGGGTGTAGCTATTTAACAGGGATTTGAATATGACGACTGATTTTAAGGATATTTTATTCCCTTTACAGCGGAAAAGAAAATATGCCGAATATGCTTTTTTCCATGAATGATGGCATACTGAACGTTTCCCGGTAAACGGAAGGCACAGAAAATGCGGGGATCGAGAATATCGACCCAATGTCATGATAGCTATCAATGATATTTCCCGGCTTAGTACCCTTGACATCATTTTCCACCGCCAGGCTGATGACTATCGTCTTTAAGACCCTGTTATCCTTCTTATCGACCTTATCGAAGTATATCTGCGTGCTCCTCAGGACTTCCATGCTGATCTTATGCTGTACCGGATAGGACTCCATGAAAATATTGTCAATTATCCTGACATCCTGGTTTGGCCTCATATTCCATACATATTCATACTCAAGGAAATTTGCGACTAACGTTTCCCCAATATTGACCGTTATGGTCTTACCGTCGTCTTCTTCCCCGACGTTTATTGATGAAAGGCTGCTGGCAAGAGCATCCTTGTTTACGGGGACATGTTCGCTAAAATCCATGGACGGCCCTATGTTCATGGCTAAAACGTTCTGGCATGATAAAGCCATTACCATGAACGAGATAAGTGACAATATGAAAAGTTCAGACCACTCCCTCATAACTACCCCAATGGATTGTTAACGTATAGATATTAATTAATTTGGAGTGGAAATATCGTACAATTCTAAATACAGGATATTGGCTAAAATAAGATCGTTTTTTCATTTTTTACTGCCATGTTACCAGGAATAAAACATAACAGGACATCATCAGAGCATTTCTTTCGCCGCGGGCAGCATGATCACGAACCTGGCTCCCCTGGAATAGTCTCCGCGCACACGATCCTCCACCCAGAACTTGCCATTATAGTCATCTATGAGCATTTTACACAGGCAAAGCCCGAACCCTTTACCCCTGGCCCTGACGTCGACCAGGCATAATCCGTCAAACAGTCTCTTTTTGAGCTCATCTGATATGCCCGGGCCGTCATCCTCGACCGTGACCCTGTAATATTCCCGCCCTTCATAATTCTCTCTTGTCGCCACGATATTTATGATAAGAGGGCCTGTGGAATGCTTTATCGCGTTCCCCACGATATTTGAGAACACGTCCCTTAAAAGCTCGTTCGCTTTTACATAAAATGACCTGACAGGAACGTAATTTATCGTGATGTCCCTGCCGGGTACCTCCGAGTAATGTGCCTTTATATCATCCAGAAGCTCTCCAATGTCCATGACCTCGGGCTTAAATTCGCCAGCTGTCTCCCTCTGGACCTTTCTTACATTATCTATGAGCCTCGAGCTGTTTTTAAGCACTTCAATCGGCTTTTCAATTAAAAACATATCATCGGCTTCCAGAATTCCCGTTAATTCGATCTTTTCCTGCGCAAGTTCCAGGAACCCGATGGCCGCCTGGTTCATGTTGTTAATATCATGGCCCATAAGGTCCATGTATAGCTCTGCCTGGGTCTTTGCCACCTTTATCTCGTCCTCCGACCGTTTTAATTCTCTTATGTCTGTGACCATTGCCAGAGCACCGGTATATTCCCCGTTTTGATCGAAGAGCGGGCTGGCAGCGACAATTGCCAGTAGGTCGCTTCCGTCTTTACGGCGATAGCGGAAATTAGGGATCCTCTCGATCACCCCTTTACGGCGTCTCTGAATGCTGAACCGGGCTTCTGCCGCAGTTTCTTCGTCCATGAAAAAATAAGGGGTCTTCCCTATCATATCGCCTGTATCATATCCTAGCATCTCTGCCATCATTTTATTGACAAAGACTGTTTTGTCATTCTTATCGATGACCCAGATGCCTTCCTGCGCGGTCTCGACGATATTACGATACTTATTCTCGCTTTCCCGCAAAGCTTCTTCCGCCTGCTTGCGCTTCGTGATGTCCAGGGCGGTAAAAGTGACGCCTTTGGATATGTCACCGGGATTTATGGGTGTTGAGCTTAAGAGGACGTTAAATATGGTGCCATCCTTGCGCTTCCAGCGTGTTTCCATAGTACCTGTGCCCTGTTCGGCAATTTGCCTGTACTTTTCTTTTCCGACCAGCGCATATTCTTCAAATGTAGGGTATATCATTAAAGAGTCCCTGTCTATGAGCTCTTCACGCGAATACCCAAGCATCTCGCACAGCCGGACGTTAACCTCCTTGATCACCCTGTCCGATACAAGGCCGATGCCCACAGGCGCCGCCCGGAATATGCTGTCGATCATAGCCTCCCTTGCCCGCAGCACCTCTTCAGCCCGTTTACGATCGCTGATATCTCTAGCGAACGCACAATTATACTCCTCGCCTTTAAAATTAAGAAAATTCACAGTGATCTCTACAGGGATCATTTCACCATCTTTTCTTATATGAGCCGACTCAAATTTGAAGGAGCCGCGTTCTTTAACCTCTTTCCAGTGTTCGGGCCAGATATCCTTCGGGAAATTCGGGTCGATGTCCCAGATATGCATCGACTTTAATTCGCCCCTGGTATAACCCAGTTTCCTTGTAGCGGTATCATTAACATTAAATAAAGACCCGTCCTTTTTTATCCATAAAATGGTATCAGCGGCCCTGTCGATCGAGAACTGGGTGAGACGCATATATTCTTCAAATTTTTTGCGAGTGATGATATCGAATCCAAGGCTTACTACACCCTCGATGTTTCCTTTGTCATCTATCAGGGGAGCTTTACGTAGGTCTATTGTGATACGATTCCCCTGATCTAAAAATTCATCTTCCGTGAATAACGGCTTACCGGTCCTTAGTACCACCTCATCTTCCAGGCGGTATTTATCGGCCAGATAGTCTGGAAGAATATCGGATAATTTTTTCCCTAAAACAAATTTTTTGGAGAGACCCAGCGCGTCACAAAATTTTTGGTTTGCCATTAATATGACACCATTCGGATCCTTTATCAGCGCATACGCAGGCAACATATCAAGGATCGTATAGACTTCTTTTTCACGATCCCCCCACATGTCCATATATTTTAATTGACCTGAACCTCGCTCTTTTCGGCCAGACATCTGCAAGCGAAGCTCTTTTAATTCATTGAGAAGCTCTTCTCTGGTTTTTTCCTCATCACTGAGGCCTTTTAAGGAAGGTCGCGGGCTCATATCAAGTATTGAACAATTTATACATGAATAAAATATATTATAAATTTTATATGCAATATAATTTTTTAAAACCTTAACATGAACGATTTATGAAAATTTAGAAAAAAGCTGGAATTTATAAGCTCCTTAAACCTGTCGGAGTTTGATGGGCCCGCTGCGATTTGAACGCAGGACCTCTCGGTTATCAGCCGAGCGCTTGTCGCTGCTTTTTGAGCAGTTCCGACCTGGCTAAGCTACGGGCCCGACATCTCACTACAAAGGAATTACTAGTACTTATAACTTATGTTTAATTTTTAATATGTTCAAAATTTTATAGAAATGCACAATGGATATATATTAGAAATTCACAAGAGAGTGCGGAAATCAAATGAAATGCGATAAGTGCAACAAGGAAGCTGTCATATTTCAAAAATATTCCGGGATGCACCTGTGCTCGACCCACCAGATGGCTGACGTTGAGCGTAAGATAAAGCGCAGGATGAGACAGGACAGGATGGTCCTGCCCGGCGACCACATAGCCGTAGGTATGAGCGGCGGAAAGGACAGCGCGGTGACGCTATCGATACTGGTCGAAACATTCAGCAAGCGGCCGGACATCAAATTCACCGCCATAACGATAGACGAAGGTATCGACGGGTACAGGAACTTTTCTATCCCAAAGGTCAAAGAGCTTTGCGATGAGCTCGGAGTAGACCATATCGTTGTATCGTTCAAGGAAGAGATCGGTCACACTCTTGACGATATATTGAAACGTGAGCGCAAAGAGGCTTCATGCACGTACTGCGGCGTTTTCAGAAGGACTCTCCTGAACAGGACAGCCCGCAGCATCGGCGCTAACAAGGTAGCGACCGGCCACAATCTTGACGACGACGCACAGGTCGTAATCATGAACATCATGAACGGCGACATCGAAAGGCTGGCGAGGATGCGCCCTGACAGGATACAGGACGGGCTGGTCCCGAGAATAAAGCCCCTGATGGATGTGCCCGAGAAAGAGATAGCATTGTATGCATTCTTAAAAGGCCTTCCGTTCTATATGGGAGAATGCCCTTACGCCAGGGAATCCCTGAGAGGCGAAATAAAGGACATGCTCAACGATTTTGAGAACAGGCACCCCGGAACGAAGTATTCCATAATGCGAGGCTTCGACGATATGATCGACTGTATCAAAACGAAGTATCAGCAGGTACCTCTAAATAAATGCGAGATATGCGGAGAGCCGGGAATAAAAGGCGTATGTCAGACCTGTAAACTAAAGGAAAGAGTAAAAATTAACTAAAGATGCATTTGCATTGGTCACATGCCTTTACAGCATCACATCGCCTATATTTTTCGGATAGCACGATTGCCTCACCATTGGTTTATTTGTGGATTTTAGAGTTCATGACCTGTCCGGAAAATAATATTTACCCAAATAGACTGATTTTCAATGATGCAAATTGATACGAACATATAGAATATAAAGTGCAGGATCATATTTGCCCGGGTTGAAGACACTCTGAAGGTAACCCTCCTTCAACCTGTAAAAAATAACCAGACGAAAAAAGACCTTACTAAAATAGTACAGCGAAGGGTCATCCCTTCGCTACCGCTATCGGCACAAGCCTTGCGACTTTTTTGGAGATGCCAAGCCTGTGAACGACCTCTATGACGTCGTCTATATCTTTGTAAACCTCGGGGGCCTCTTCCGCAATGGCGGAGTCTTTCGGAGCCTTGACAATGATACCCATTTCCAGAAGCTCCTTTTTGATCTCGCTTCCCCTGACCTCTTTTTTAGCGGCATGCCTGCTCATGACCCTGCCGGCCCCATGGCATGTGCTGCCGAATGTGGTCTCCATGGCTTTTTGAGTGCCTACAAGGACATATGATGCGCTTCCCATGCTTCCCGGGATTATGACCGGCTGGCCCACATTTCTAAAAGCGACAGGGACTTCCTCTCTGCCCGGCGCGAACGCTCTTGTAGCCCCTTTTCTGTGAACGCAGACCTTTACCCGCTTACCGTTGATGTCGTGCTCCTCGAACTTGGCCACATTGTGAGCGACATCATATAGCAGGTCCATTTTTATTTCCGACTTGTAATAATCGTTAAACGTCTCCCTGACCCAGTGAGAGATCACCTGGCGGTTTGCCCATGCATAGTTAGCAGCTGCTGCCATCGCCGAAATATAGTCTTTTGCCTCTTCAGAAGATAACGGCGCACATGCAAGCTGCCTGTCGTAGAGCTTTATGCCGTATTTTCTTGAAGCCTTTTCCAGTACCTTAATATAGTCAGTGCATATCTGATGCCCGGCGCCTCTTGAGCCGCAGTGGATCATGACAGTGACCTTCCCTTCCTCGAGACCGAAAGCTTTGGCTACCTGCTCATCATAGATCTTTTCAACGTACTGTATCTCCAGGAAGTGGTTACCGCTTCCCAGTGTGCCCAGTTGTGACCTGCCCCGCTCATGCGCCTTTTTGCTGACCTTCGCAAAATTGGCGCCTTTCATCTCCCCGTTCTCTTCGCAGTGCTCAAGGTCAGCTTTGACCCCATAGCCATTTTCTACTGCCCATCTCGCGCCTTTCTCGAATACTTCGTTAAGCACCGTGTCGGAAACGCGCAGCTTTGACTCCGAGCCAAGCCCGGAAGGCACATTATGATAAAGCCGTTCTATAAGGTTATCGGCATCCTTTCTAATATCCTCGACCTTAAGGTCTGACTTTAACAGCCTTACTCCGCAGTTAATGTCAAAGCCTACGCCGCCGGGGCTTATCACGCCGGTATCCAGGTCAAAAGCAGCTACGCCGCCGATGGGAAACCCATAGCCTATATGGGCGTCAGGCATCGCCATGGCATACTTTTGGATGCCGGGCAGAGTGGCGACGTTCGCGACCTGCTCTATGCTGCCATCCTCGAGGTCCTTGATCAGCTTATCCGATAAAAATATCCTTCCGGGGACTTTCATATCCGGTTTGTAGCTCTGCGGGACTTCCCAGATATCTTCGTCCACCTTTACAAGTTCAACCATGACTGTTTCCCTCAAATGTCCAATAATATTTGTGCTTCATATAGGTTATCTTTCTTTTCAACGCGAAGATCGTGAAAAGTGACGGCTTTGATGTGCATCGATATCTGATGTTTTTCATCGTCGATTTTTTCTCCGTAAGCCTTTCCGGTCAAAGTATACTGCCCATCGGATCTTTTCACGCTGGCCTCGAATTTTCCGAAGACGAGCTTTTCAACCTCTAACAGGTATAAGAGCTCGGATATCCAGCCATGAAGTAAAAAGTCCAGGTCATCGTCAGTGACCTCCACGTCGCGGACTACATCCGTATTTACGTTCCCGGCATCGATTATCAGGTTAAATGTCGCCCTGGCGGCATTGACGAACGCCTCGTCGACAGTCCTGCCATAAGCGATAAATTCGGCGTCTGCCGTATGCTCCAAATACTCAAAATCTGCTTTCATACGAATACGCCACTAAAAAATATTTGACAGCTAATATAAATAGCTCACTAACATGCTGTCATCAATAATATCAATATATTTAGCCTGCATAGCGGAGACATAAAGATAATTGTCCCCTACCGGGATCTTAATATCAGAGGGCTTTGGCCTCTTAATCGCGGTCGGCAGAAGTATCGCGCCTCCGCAGGAGGTGCACACACGGTAATCCCTCTTCTGCTCCTTTATGTAATTTAGGACCGAATCACTAATGCGAAATTGTTTCACGTAATCACCGTTTTGATAGGATAGGTTAAAATAATGTTTAGTTTAAATAAACTTGTCGGAAGGTATGACAGGAATTCCAAATAATACTTGCTTTGGTCATGATTTTATCAAGAGGTATGCAAAAGTAATAATTAATATGAAATTATGACTGATAGATATTGATAAAATGTTGCTATTCGGCAACCCGGGCGTTTAATATTTTCATGTAGCAAAAAGGCCTCATGAAAACAATGCTGGAAAACGGTATTCCTGCAAAGCAAAGGCATTATGATGTAAAGGACTTTGTATTCGTTTTTTAAAAGCCCTCCAAATAAAAAAGGGCAAGCGTATCCCCCATGTAAAAAAATAAAATACCGGCGATAGAGGTAAATATTAATACTTAGGGGTGTAATTATTACGAGTAGTTTAAATACCTTATTAATCGATCGGGGTTAAGGTGGGGAAAGCTCGAGCAGATATAATTTTGATTGTGTGGTGATTGAAGTGGTAGAATATCCGACTGCAGGCTGGGACCAGGAAAAGTTAAAGGAAGCGCTCAAAGGCAGTGACGTCATGATGAAGCTGGGCGCTATTAGAGTATTGCAGGAAAACCCAAAGGAGGAGCATGTCAGACCTCTGATAGAGGCGCTCAACGACCAGGAAAGGCTCGTCAGGATCAACGCTGCAATAGCGCTTGGCAAAATAAAGAACCCGCTTGCCGTGATCGCACTGTTATATCACATCGTCTCGGATGAGGACAAAGACGTACAGTTATATTCATTATGGGCATACAGGCAGATCGATTTTGCGAAGGCATCCCCAAGGCTCGTTAAAGTGCTGATGGAGAGCACCAACGAGGACATGATAAGGTTCGCCGCGAACGAGATAAGGCAAAAGTCCGATTATAAGGCGGTAGAGTCGCTTATTCAGAACTTTGAGAGCAAGCAATTTTATACCTGGTACGACCTCGACATCAAGACCGTCAACGCCCTTTACACGATAGGCTACATGACTGTGGAGCAGCTTGTAAAATGCCTTGACAGCGATGACCTGAGAGTCAGTATAAATGCGATCTATACACTTGGCAAGATAGGAGATGAAAGGTCCGTACAGCCACTCATCAGCCACATACAATCGGGAAACATCGAAGTCCGTTCCAGGATAAGCGACGCCCTGATAAAGATCGGAAGAGCATCCGTCCCCGGCCTTATTAAACTGCTGGAGGATAAGGACCGCGAAATAAAATGGATAGCGGCCTACACTCTGGGTAAGCTTGGCCCGGAGGCTGAATCCGCCCTTATTAACGCATTGAACGAGAAAGGCCCGCAAGCAAGTGAAGATGTGATTTATGCGCTGGGCATAGCCGGAGGCGTGACATCGTTTGACGTGCTTTACAATATCTATAACGTCTCGATGGACGAGAGCGTGAAGGCATGGTCATTGATCAGCCTCGCGAACATCGTGGCCCGGGACTATCAGCACTTGAAGGGACATAAGGGTATCAACAGTTTCCTCGACACCCTCGGAGAGCAGCTAAAGCCCCATATGCTCCTGAACTATAATACTCTCTACTCCCTGGGTAAGATCTACGTATCAAGGGCTTTAAGCCCGTCTAACATTGAGGACTTCATGACCAACGTCGAGACGTCTGTCAAGTGTTTTGATCTGTCCCTCATAGAGAAGGATAACATCATCGCTAAAACCTACAGGCTGTTATACGGCTCATACCTGAAACTGATGACCTCGAAGTCGCCGGAGATAATGGACTACATCGATAAGGACATCAATGACTTTAAGAAAGAGGCAGAGAAAGCTGCGAACAAGAAAGAGATAATTTTCCTTCTGGGAAGAGTGCTCGCGCAATTGCGCACCGCCTATGAGGATAAGAACTACAAGTTCGTCAACAAGTTCGCGGAATATGTCGACCTTTGCCTTACGATGGAAGAGTTCCTGGCCGAGGAAGCCGAGATAATGGAAACGGCTAAAAGAACGTCCCAGAAAGAGCTTACGACGCTGCATAAGGATATTGAGATCATCCAGAGAAAGCTCAATACCCTGTTAGCGAGCTTCGGTGCCGGGGAAGATGGCGATTCTTCCGCACAGATATACAGGCTTTCGACAGAACTGGCGAAAATGGACACCGGCATGTATGAGGATTACAGAATAGTGGAGTCCTGCCTGAAGAATATCGTCAGCCGCACGAAACTGCCGGAAGACATCAAGTCGGACCTGTACTATAAGATACTCATGATCGGCAAGAATGGCATAACCCAGGTCGAGCTAGTGGTAGACCAGATATTAAAGGAGCTGGGAGTCCAAAAGCCCGAAGCGGCGGAGGCAGTAGTTATGCCGGGTGAAGGAGCCGAAGCCACCGGGGAAAAGAAGTCAAAGGCCTTAGAATACATCGCGATCGTGGTATTATTGATCCTGATAGCGATAGTGGTAATATTGGCGCTGAACAAGTTCGGGTACATTAAGCTCCCGTACACATTCCCGATAGAATGGCTTAACCCTGCGTTAATGCATGAGATGCTGTTGAACCAGTGATATTAACGGCATCGATTTTTTAACTTTTTTTGCGTCATACCCTGCATTTCGATATTATTTTTGATAATATTTTAAAACGTTCTGAGCATATCCTTGCTACAGGAAAAACGATGGCGAATTATTCTACTCATGGGATATCTTTTTTTGATATGATCAGCTTTAGCCGGGATTTTCCGGAAATAGAGGATGCTGAGGGATATATCGAGGTCAGAGATTACTTTGATCCTAAAAATATTAAAAAGAAATATTTTTACCGTGTCGGCGACGGGCTTAATATCAATTTCGTGAATTGCGAATACGTTGATTGCGACGGCGTCTATTCCATAAAGCATCTCATATCCGCTGCCTATCGTGGAAAGGCCGTACATATTGAAGGTTATATGCCATGCCCGGTTTGCCAGGGGCAGGGAAGACAGGGATATAGTTGTGAGGCGAAATTTTCACTGGATATTGTGTACAAAGGATAGACTTATCGATCCCGTAATTACTGAAAGGATATAGGAATATTCTAAATGAATGATGAAAATATCCAGAAAACGGATCATAAATGACCGGTATAAAATAAGAAAACGTCGCCATTCATTAAAATAAATTGTCCGTTAAGCATCATTTTAGTTATAAAATTTATTTTTCAGATATACAATAAAGACAGGGCTGCAATAGTAAAAAAGCTCCCATTAACCTTAAATTTCATTATTCGGTCCGAAAAAATACGTTTTTTTAAAAATATGGATATTATTGTACATAATTAATCAATAATATTTATATAGACTGTATTATTATCATATTACTTCAGGAATAAAAGATAGCAAAGCTATTGTTCTCGGATCTGGCGCATATACCTGTAAGAACAGGGCCCGTCCGAGGAGGTGATAGCATGGTTAATTCAAACATTGGCATAAATATAATGAGAGTAACCACGATCCTGTTGATCGGAACTGCGATCGCCATAGGTGCTCTGAAGACATTATTCTGAAAAACCGGAATAACGTAAGACGAGATATATCGTCGGGAAAAGCCATTCAAAAATTAAATTACGAGACAGGATAAGGGCTATAAAAATAGCCTTAATTAGTCGTTTTTGTCTTTTTTAAGCTGATGCCGGCCATTATTTGAGCATATCAAATAATGTTATCCTATTACTTTCTTTTCAGCGCTATGATACATAAAGACATCATGATCGCCATAAATGCCATAGCTCCGGTCATTCCGGGTGTTGATGCCTTTGTCGCCGATGCGGGCATCTGCGATGGTGTCGGTGAAATTATTGATGTCGGCGAAGGAATGGTCTCCGGAACGCTATCGGTATCGTCAGAAGTACCGCTTATCCTTTGCCAGTTCGGTATCGCAATGTTCGCAGTGCCTGTCCCCTGGCCTTCTTTCAGCTCCATTATGGCAAAGTACACATTACCGTCATTTACCGCTTCAATGTAATATTTCCCGACAGGGACCCTTGTGAAAGTGTATGTTCCGGGGGCTGCTTTGGCCGGGTCCGCGGTAACCACCTGTGGATTATCAGGCAAAGGCACGATATTTCCCTTACCACCTGTTTCCTCATCATAATAGTAAAGAGTGACTACTGTGCCCGTTATGTCCCCTAACCTGACCTGCTCAGGCAATACCGGCGATGCCGAAACATCCTGTGCCAGTGATATACTGGAGGCAAATACCGTTACTGCTATCATTAAAGCAGTGATCGATAAGGGAATGATACCGTTTTGCATGTTCTTCAATGACATTGCCGTCTCCTAAATAAAAATCGGGGCGTAAAGCAAAAAAATTTTCTACTACTTCGCCCCTCGTTTTGACATAATTGGTATTTACTACCGCTAATAAAAGATACTTACATCGGATAGACTGAGCTCGTTACGTCTTTATCGATGATGCATTCTTTTACGTCTCTCCTGCAGCCGGGACACTCCTTGTCCTCTTTGTGGATCTCTGCTCCACAGTGCTGGCATTCGGCGCATACAGCTCCTCTCATCTCTTCCTTGGCCATATTATTATCACCAAATAAAACATATTATCCAGAATATATAATAATAAGGTTGATTTTAAGCGAAAATATACTAGCATTGCACACTAATTTTTATGGATAATGAATAATTGATTATTATATAAAGTAAGCTATAATAAAAAATAGGAAAGTAGACACAAGTATACATGATCTTAAAAAATTAATATCCATCATTTACATGATCCATAAAATCTTTTAAATACCCTGCAGATCGCAAGACTTATCCAGTATTGGGTATCTTCAGCCTTATCCTTAGACGATCCTTTTTTCTCCGGGACATAAGTTGTTTTCCATAAGCCGTTCATTTCCTGGTGCCCTATAAACCAGTTTAATCCCTTTCTTATATCCGCATCTTTCCCGGAAAAGCCCATCAGTGAAAGCGAGTCGAATGCTGTAAGCAGGTTCGGCCACCAGAAAGGATACTGGAACCTTATCCAGTTACTTGCCGACATATAAGAAGAATATGAATCCTTTTTGAAAAACCTGGATTTCAACAGTTCCCCTGCAAGCCTTGCTTCCTCGCATTTCCTGTATTCCGGATGCGCCGCGAAAGCCCTGAGCACCATCCCGGTCCAGTTATGAGAGAACGGCCTGGACCGGTCCGGCTCCACCGGCTCGCAATATTCGCTTGTAAGCCGGTATATCGTCTTCCTGTCAAATTTAACAGTCAATAAAGGTATCGTCCACCCGCCATCTTTCTGCCGCATCGGTAATAGCCATTTAAACCCTTTTTTGATCCGGGGGTCATCTGCATATCCGGCCCTGATCAAAAGCGCCATAATAGCCCCTGTATAATACGTAGCGTATTGATTACCTATCATACCCCTGATATCCCCCTCATCAGTCTGGCATGAAAAAAGAAACTCGGCAGCCTTTTCAGCGGCAGGATGTTCTTTTGTGATCTCATACTTTTCCACGAGATACCTGAACTGCTTCCATGTCTCGACAAGCCGGTAATGATGCCCGGGATAAACAACTATTTGCTTACCGGGATATTTCCATGTTCCGTCAGCCTGTTGTTTCCTGATGATCTTTTGTGCTTCCGGTAATTTCCATAATTGACTGACAGGCCCGGATTCTTCATCCAGCAGGTCTCGTTTAACATAATATATGATAGCCTCATTGTTCGAGGATAAAAACGCAGGTATAGGATCATATTTTAAGTGCTCAGACCATATAGCCATAATATACTCCGGGTAACTATTAAGGATCATGTGATGCATTTTTATGATCATATTTATTTTATATGTAAGATAACGACGGTGTTTTAGACCTGAAAATTATCAAGCCCTATTATAATTTACATTGACCGTATAGAATAGAAACTATAACTTTGTTCTTATAGGTACGTTTTATAATTACGGAACAGGTGTGAAAAAATTATCTACGGTTTAATAAAAAAAATAATAATGGGTATCACACCCATTATTTTATTTATTTTACAAGGATGTAAGTTCATCGAACTTCTTGAATATCCTTTCGTAGTCCTTGCCGGACTGCTGGAAGAAGGTCGAGAGCGGTATCTCTACAGGACAAACATCCTCGCACTGCCCGCAGTTCACACAGTCGCTGGCAAGGTGGGCGGCCCTGGTGAACTGAAGTTTGGGTGACACGGGGTATTTGTTAGTCTCGAACCAGTACGGCTCGGTACTCTCTATCTTACAGTCAGCGCAAAGGCATACGGGGCATACCTTGATGCATCCGAGGCACTTTATGCACTTTGAGAACTGCTGGAGCCAGTACTCCTCTTTCTTCGCATCATCGACGAAGTCATGCTTCTGCCACTTTTCGGCAAGCTTCAGCATGGACTTTTCAATGCTGTCGCGGATCTCGATACCCTTGGGTATTGGTTCCGTAGCGATGACAGCGTTGGCCTTGATGGCGCCGTCGATAAGTTCGGCACCGAGGTCGGAGCAGACCTCTACGAATGTCGCCCTGCCGGCGTCAGACCCGATTACTCCCCAGTTGCCGCATGCGATATCCATTACTCTGGGTATCTTGACTTCGCAGCGACGACAGTTAGCCCTTCTGCCGTAGCCCAGCTCTTCGAGCTCGTCGATCTTGATCTCCTTGTGCTGGTGATCTTTGGTCTCGATAATGAAGTTGCCCTTCGCTATCTCCTCTTTGACCACGTCCTGCGGGTTCACCTCATAGAACTTTTGTATCATTTCCTGTGCCTTTACTGGGGGCAGAGTGCCGCCGCAGTTAAGGCCGATCAGGACAAGGTTATCGAGGTTTATAACACCCTTTTCGGCCATTTTCTTTATAGCCATAGCGTCGCAACCGACACCGACGACCGCGATCTTAAGGCCCTTTGCGTCATCGAGATACTTGTGCAGGAACTTGGACTGAAGCAGGGGTGCGCAGTGCAGTGACCCGGATATCTCGGATATCTTTGCCGGGTCGGTGACGAGCGTTGGCACGCCGTCATATATGTCCTTGCCTCTGCCCATTGCCAGGACAGCATCCACCATCTTGTTCTCTAACAGGTACTTTAATATTGCCGTTACAGCTCCGCCGCACTCGCCTTTTGCCTGTATGCCGGCGTCCGCTGCCTTAACATAGAACTTGTCTCCAATGTTTACCATCTCGATCACCTCGCCTTTACCTTTTCAACTGAAACGGCACAGTATTTCAGCTCCGGCATCTTCGAGAGCGGGTCTCTCGCTGTATTGGTCAGCAGGTTAGCAGGGCATTCCCTGAAGTGGAACGTCATGTTCAAGACGCCCTTCGGTATGTCCTTCGTTACCAGTGCATTGGTCTCGACCTCTCCACGGCGGCTCTTAAGCAAGACACGGTCGCCTTTCTTGATGCCCAGTTCGGCGGCGTCAGCCTCGCTTATCTCGACAAAGCCTGTTGGTACCTCGTTGTGGAGCTGCTTGGACCTTCTGGTCTGGGTACCTGAGTGGTAGTGGAACAGCAGCCTGCCTGTCATCAGCGCGAACGGATATTCCTCGTCGGGGACTTCCGCAGGAGGCTTGTAGTCTATTCCAAAGAAGTTGCCCAGGCCGTCGGCTGTCGCGAACTTCTGTGTGTGAAGTATCGGGGTACCGGGGTGGTCTGCGGTGGGGCACGGCCATACAAGCGCTTCAGGCTTTTCGAGCCTGGCATAGGTCATACCGCCATACTGGGGGGTCACCCTAGCCATATCGTTGAAGACTTCCTCGGCGCTCTTGAAATCGAATCCTTTCAGCCCAAGCTTCTGACCGAGCAGGCTTAAGATCTCCCAGTCGGGCTTCGCCTCTCCCGGTGCATCTACAGCCTTCCTTACACGCTGCACACGCCTTTCGCCACTCGTGAACGTTCCGTCTTTCTCTGCCCAGCATGCCGCAGGTAATACTACATCGGCCAGCTGTGCGGTCTCGGTCAGGAAAATATCCTCGACCACAGAGAATTCGAGCTTACTAAGGCATTCCCTCACATGGTTGATATCCGGGAACGATATCATCGGGTTCTCACCAAGCATGAACATCGCTTTGACCCTGTCACCGCAGGCGTCTATCTGTTCCATGAGAGTGAGGCCGTAGTTACCCGGCAGCCCTTCTACGCCCCATGCCTGTTCCATCTTCTTGCGGTTCTCTTCCAGCTCGACTTTCTGATATCCGGAGTAAACGTTCGGGTAAGCTCCCATATCGCATGCGCCCTGCACGTTGTTCTGGCCCCTGAGAGGGTTAATTCCGGTTCCCGGCCTTCCAATATTGCCGGTCAGCATAGCGAGGTTCGCCAGTGACCTGACATTGTCCGTGCCGCTAGTGGTCTCGGTTATGCCAAGGCAGTATACGATAGCAGCGTTCTTTGCGCTGGCATACTTTAACGCTATTTCCTTGACAAGTTCCGTGGGCGTTCCTGTCAGCGCTTCTACGTCAGCGTATTTCTCGACGGTCTTCTTCAGTTCTTCAAAGTCCTTCGTCTTGTTCTTTATGAACTCCATGTCCGCTTTGCCCTCTTTGATGATCCAGTACATCATAGAGTTGATAAGAGGTATGACGGTGGACGGGTTGAACCTCATATAAATGTGGGCTTTCCTTGCCGTAAGGGTATAACGCGGGTCAGCGACTATTAATGTCGTGCCTTTCTCCTTGGCCTGTATAAGACGCCTGCCCACTAGCGGATGTGCTTCCATCGCATTGGAGCCTATGACGAATATACAGTCCGCGTTAAGAAGGTCCGCGAACGGGTTTGTAGCCGCTCCTGAACCCAGGGAAAGCGACAGGCCTGCCACTGACGGGCCATGGCATATACGGGCACAGTTGTCCACGTTGTTCGTCTTGAACCCGACCCTTGCCAGCTTGTTCATTAGGTAGCATTCCTCGTTCGGCACCCTGCAGGATACCTGGAATGCAAGGGCGTCAGGCCCGTATTTTCCATATACCTCTTTCAGTTTGCTTGCGACCAGGTCAAGCGCTTCATCCCACGACGCCTCGACAAATTTGCCATCTTTCTTGATCAATGGCTTTGTAAGCCTGTCGGGGCTGTGAATGAATTCATAGCACCCATATCCCTTCGGACATAATTTTCCTTCGTTAACCGGACTTCTTTTCCATGGTTCGACTCCCACGACTTTCCCATCTTTCACAACGAGGTTAAGGCCGCAGCCTACCCCGCAAAATGGACAAGTCGTCGGAACATACTTAATTTCGGGAACTTTTTGTTGGTTCATAATATACCTCAATGCCATATTTTGGTACTCTTCCGAGATTTGTCAAAAACACACTTTAAAAGTGCATTTATAAAGAGCGAGTTTAATTGAACGCATTAAATAGTTATCGTAAAAAGTTACTTAATCTGAAAATAGTAATTTGTTATGATAACATCACTATTTTTATCAAAAATGAAAATCGTAGTATATCACAATTTATTTGGTATATTGAGTGTATAATTTTTAAAAAATTGTGTTTAATGTATAATATTATATCAATTATGATGTAAAATAAATCTACTAAACGCTACCTTTTTTCGAAAATCTTAATAATATATTTAAAAAAGGGATTACATAGTTCAAAATATAATGTAATCATTTTTGATTACTTATATGAATAATGTTAATCAATATAGACATCTAAAAAACATACTATATTTACAAATTTTAACTTTATCAGAAAAGATATTTATTAATGAAATCATTGACTATGCCATAAATATACATCTAAATACGAGTGCACTTAAGACTATACCTGCTACAGGGATTTTAATTATATGCGATCTTAAATATTATTGATACCCTTAGTAGAAAGCCATTAAAGTCAACTATACAAAACCGATCATTAACATAATCATTCTCGTTCGGCGAGGCTTTTAGGGTTTGCCCGAGCATAGCGAGGGATACGTAGATGGCATGGTAATGGACGCGGCCTCAGTCCGCGTCGCTTAGGGCTTGCGAGCACAGCCTGGCGAAGCCATGACTGTGCCGGGTGCAAGACCGGCCATGACATTGGAGCACCCTAAACACCGAGTAGCGAGCGACCAAAGGGAGTGAGCGTCGAACCGCTTGAAAGAAAAAAAACAAAAGACAAACGAGAAAATCCTAATAGATAAACTTTATAGAAAAACAATCATCATCAGAAAGAAGCGCTGAGGAAGGGATTTGAACCCCTGCGAGACCGAAGCCTCACCAGCTCTCAAGGCTGGCGCCGTAGTCCACTTGGCTACCTCAGCATTTTTTACGGCCATATAAGGCGAGATATGAAATGTACTTAACACATATAAAGTTTATCTTATTACACCACGGGAACCCATGTAACTGAAAGTTTTAATATACACTAGGCATATTATAAAGGTTATCATGGCGACCCGTTACATTGTCGGCTGCGGAGCGGTGGTCCGTAATAAGGACGGCAAATACCTCATGGTCAAACAGATGAACGGCTACTGGCGGAGTAAGTGGATCTTCCCGGGCGGAAAGCTCGAGTTAGGGGAGACTCTCGAAGATTGCGCGAGAAGAGAATTGATCGAGGAGACAGGATGCGATTTTGAGATCAGCAGGCAGATCGGCGCCTATGTATCCTATGATCCCGCCACTGAGCATGAGAAACAGGTGGTCCTGGTTTATTACCTCGGGAATTATACATGCGGTGAGCTCAGGATAGGGGATGGCGTGACAGAGGTCGGATGGTTCTATTTCGACGAGATAGAGAACATGACGGCTGAAGGCAAAGTGCCGAAGATCATTTTCCAGGTGGCGCTCGACTCAATACACAAATAGAATTATACGTGGCGTCATAAAAATTTACGTAAACAGGTTTTAATTTTAAATGATCTGTCCTGTTTACTCATAATTGTTTCATGGGACATATAACAGCCCTGTGGCTTAAATTTCGCATATTACTTTACAAACATATTAATTTGGGTTAAAAATACCTATTTTTATAGTAATTATTATGGGGGCGCCTGTATCATGGATGGTATTTTATGGTTTGCTGCCGGTGTGCTGCTGATCCTGCTTTTGGCCACGTTCTTAGCCATATCATTATTGTATAAATGGATAAGCGACCTTACTAACGAGGCACTGGTGCTGCAGGAACGTATGAACTCGGCGTATAGCCGCATGAACAACCTGGAAATTTTTATAAACTCTTTTAAGACCTATAAAGAAAGCTTATGATAAAATAAGAACGGAAGGAGATTTTCCTTCCGGCATCATGAAATTGATCTAATTTGTCTATTTCTTCTTTGCTGCGGGCTTGGCCTTCTCTGCAGCTGCCTTCTTGGGGACCTTGAAGAGTTCCTTCGGGTTCCTCTCAAGCTTGACATACTGGAGCTGGGCGGTACCAACCTTCTCGACGTTTGCCTTGTAGATCTTGCCCTTGTTCTTCTTTGCAGCTTCCTGGATCCATGACGGAGCGTTCTTCGGTACGGCTACGAGTTCCCTCTTTCCGACGAAGTAGTGTAGCTTCTTTGTGCCCTTCTCCCTCAGTACGATGTTGCTGAAACCGCGGTTTGCGACCTTCAATGCTGCATCTCTGGGCTGTGCGCCGCTGAATGTTCCGACTTCTTCTCCCTTCTCGCTGATTAGGCCGAAGTTTCTCTTTTCCCTACCTTCAGTTGTTGCTATGTTAATCACTCCCTGTTTAACGCAATTGTAAATTGTATAAGAGATTGATACTCGTGAATATAAATCTTTCGGTAAGTAGGGGTAAAACTTACAAAATAGATAGATTATCTAATAAATTTTATATTTGCAAGTTCCAGTTATAATCGGCTAGCGCATAATAAAATACCCCGGTTAAATAAAAATTGAGTCTAAATTTTACTTTTGTGAAAAAGCGATGCCATAATATGGTAAGGAGAATGGTGGCCTAAAGTACATATTATTGATGTCAAAAAACGAAAAGTTTATATATCAAATACTTAATTTATTTCATTTTTTTGTATAAAAAAATTGATGAATTATTTCAAAAAATATAAAAATAGACAGGAGCCTGAGCAGGCTCAAGGATAATAAAAACCGCTAACGTAAGTAAGATCTATATTTTACCTGTTCCCGGCCTTGCAAAAAATACCCAGCAGTCATAGATGCTCTTTTCGTCCTGGTTATCTATTACCTCGCCTTCCACACCCATGGCTTTAAAGGACTCTGCAAGGAAATCCATCTCATCATTCTGGTTCACGGTCAACAGAATGAACCCCCCGTCCTTTAAAAGCTTCAGGGACTCATGGAATATGTTCCTCCAGATCTCTTTGTTGAACTCGTATATCGCACCGAGCATGAATCCTATGACAGCATCATATTTTTTATCCATGTGTTTTGAAAGTTCAGTAGCGTCGACGACCATCGTGTCCCGGGGCTTTAATGTGCCGTGATATAGCCCATTGCACACCGCACATCGGTCGTTGTCTATGGAAATGATGCTCTTGAACAGCGGCCTCGCCGGCACGGTGGACATGCCGTTGCCGCAGCATATCTCCAGCGCGTTCATCCCCTTCAGGTCATACTCGTATTTTGCCGACAGTGCTTTTATAAGCGACCTTATACGTTCATTCCTTTTTTTGTTAAACACGAAGGATTTTGGGTCCTTTACGACATCGCAGTCACATAGCGACCCTTCCGCAAGGCTTACGCTTAAGTATTCCCTGACTGCCTCGCCGAATTTGGCCTGATCGACCTTTTTTGTTTTTATAGAGCGAGCTACACCGGAGGATAGTATCTCATTTACCATCTTCTCGGTCTGTTTTTTCATGGCGGTAGCTTCTGGATAGGGAATGACGAACCAAAAGTCCCCTTCAGGATGTTTATTCTTGAAAGATACTCCAAGTGTAGAGCCATTTTTATCTGCTATCAGGAGAGCACTCTCGATCGCGCCTTCGTTCAGTATCCTCAATTTATCAAGATAATCAAGTGTTCTCAGGTTCATGTTAAGCGACTCAAAACTACACTCTATTAGAAATACGTCCTCATTACCCGGATCCACTATCTTTTGAAGGAGCATACAGACTAATCTGCGCTTACCCATTTTATATGTTCTGCTTTTGTATGAAAGAACTTCAACCAATGAATAAATTTAACTTTATAACTATACAAATAATAATATAATAAAAAATCATAAAAAATTACATGAGGGATGTGCATTCCGGGCAGGAACAGAACTTTAAAGAATGTGCATAAGATCAGTATCTCGCTGTCTGCAGAGGTGCTCGACTGGGTATATAAAAATAAGGGTGATATGAAAGTATCCACCTTTATCAATAAAGCCCTTAAAGACAGGATGACCGGCGGATCCGGCCTATCCTGCAACGTATGCGAAGAGCTCCGCATCATAGAGAACAGGCTAAAAAGGCTCGAGGAGGACATACACGACCTGAGGATGATAAAGACGAAGAAAGCCGGGACATTGAGCGCTAAAGAACATATCTCGATACTCTCCGCCCGGCCTAAGGAAGTTTTTGGGGAACTTGTCAACATTAAAAATGTTTCTGCAAATAACGCCATGGCGGTCTATCAGGAGCTTTTACCATTCATTCAGAAAAAGAAGGTCATCGATAGGGAAGTAGTCCTTAAAGAGCTTTTTCCAAACACCGGTTCTTCTATCACCAATAACATTAATTACTGGTACAATGCCTGTCGGGGGGTCCTTGACCACCTTATCGAGCGCGGCGATGTGATAAAGGTTGACAAGAATAAATATAAGTGGATAGGAAAAAGGCCATAAAAACATATGATACATTAATTTTCGCCAAAAATATTAACCCTTGGATAGTTTAGAACGCAGATGCGATTTCTATTAATAAAATATATATAAATATGTAATCATTATACTTTTTGGGAGCGTAATAACACGCTGCGAAGGTAGCGCGAACAGGACATGGCGTCGAAAGATGTCGTGCCGAGTTAATAATAGGTCCGAAAGGATCTAAGAAATGTTACGCTCCCATTTAACGTTTCGGCTTTTGAATCCCGGAGATTTTTAAAAATTTCTTCTTGTTCAATGTGGTGTCTTAGTTCGCTGATTTAGAGTATCTTATCGGATAGGATTGTATATGCTGATGGCCTTTAGTGCTGTACGCGGATATGATGAATTTTCATCTCAAAGACTCAATGTTTCACTTTATTCATGGCGACAAACAAGATCATATGAGTTAACCACAAAGCGCACAAAGGCGAACAAGGACCACTATCTTTCACCACAAAGCGCACAAAGGCGAACAAGGACCACTATCTTTCACCACAAAGCGCACAAAGGCGAACAAGGACCACTATCTTTCACCACAAAGCGCACAAAGGCGAACAAGGTACACCAGTTTCCACCACGAAGGGCTCGAAGGGCTCGAAGGTTCACAAAGGACTTTTTTAGAAAATTAGCATATTTTTTAAAAAAATTTTTGTGTACCTTACTCGCCTTCGTGCGCTTAGTGGTTAGCAGTTTGGTGTACCTTACTCGCCTTCGTGCGCTTAGTGGTTAGCAGTTTGGTGTACCTTACTCGCCTTCGTGCGCTTAGTGGTTAGCAGTTTGGTGTACCTTACTCGCCTTCGTGCGCTTAGTGGTTGACAAATTAGTGGCCTTAGAGCCCTTTGTGGTTAGCCTGACCAATGATAAACCAATAAATGGTATTAAAGAAATTACCGGATACTGCACTTAGAGATGCACGTTTATAGATAATGCCCGATACATTCAGGGTCATCGATAAGTACTTTTGAAAATATATTATCATACTGATAGCTATGAGGATGCTTATAGACGGTGAATTTATCGAATCCAGTAGCAAAGAGACCATCGGTATTAAAAATCCGGCGACGGGGGAATTCATAGATAGTGTCCCCCTTGGAAATTCGGATGACGTGGGCAGGGCAGTGGACGCGGCAGAGAAGGCTTTCGACGACTGGTCGGCAATGGTACCCAGGGAACGCGGAAAGATACTATTCAAGGCCGCCCAGATCGTAAGAGAACGCGCCAGAGGACTGGCGGAGATATTGACCTCCGAACAGGGTAAGCCTTACAAAGAGGCCCGCGACGAGGTGCTCGGGTTCGCGAACGTGCTCGAATACTATAACGGGATATCGGCTTCGCTACAGGGCGGTTTCGTACCGCTGGCATCCGACAGGTATTGTATGGTCCTAAAGCAGCCAGTAGGCGTTTGCGGCGCGATAATACCATGGAACGTTCCGGCAATATTGATGGGCTGGAAAGTGGGGCCGGCACTGGTGACCGGTAATACCATGGTATTAAAACCGTCTAGCACTTCGCCGCTTACGGATCTTTCCCTTGCGTCCATACTTACAGAGGCTGGGCTGCCCAAAGGTGTCCTCAACGTCGTCACAGGCCACGGACAGGCAGTAGGCGAGCCTCTTGTAACCAATAGTAAAGTCAGGAAAATATCGTTCACGGGTTCAACGGAGACCGGCATGAGGATCAAGGAATTAACTTCAGGCTCTCTAAAAAGGATAACGCTGGAGCTTGGAGGCAGTGACCCCATGATAGTATGCGACGACGTCGATATTGATACGGCGGTAGAGGGTGCGGTCAGGGGACGTTTCTATAATTGCGGGCAGACATGCACGGCAGTAAAGCGCCTTTTCGTATTCGAGTCGATAGCGGAAGAATACATTCGAAAGCTATCTTCGCGCATATCCGGATTGAAGGTCGGCAACGGAATGAACAAGGATGTCGACATCGGCCCCCTTAATAATTATGATCAGCGCGAAAAGATGATCTCGCAGATGAAACGCGTCAGAGAGAACAACGAAGGCATCGTTGTCACAGGCGGTAAGATCCCCGAAGGTCCCCAATATGATAATGGATTTTTCTACACTCCCACACTTGTAAGGGACGTAATTAAAGACTCTGTGCTGTTAAAAGAGGAGGTCTTCGGCCCGATATTGCCCGTTGTAGTTGTAAAGGACCTGGACGAGGCGATCGAGCTTGCGAACGATACGCGCTACGGCCTGGGAGCATCGGTATGGACCAGGGACATCAAAAAGGCGACATATGCCACAGCGAGGTTACAATCTGGCATAGTATGGATCAACCAGCATACAAAGGCGCCTGCGGACGTACCTTTCGGCGGTATTAAAGACAGCGGCCTTGGAAGGGAGAACGGCCTGGACTCGCTCTACGAGTACCAGGAAATAAAGACAGTAATGGTCAATGTTTAAGCATCGTCGTAGTTTACGATGATGATAAAGTGCTTTTTTGCACTTTATCCTTACAATTGGCATAAATGCTCAACACTCTAACTACGAGTCGCACAAAGGTAACAAAGGAACACTATTTCTCACCACAAAGGACACAAAGGCAAACAAGGAACACAAGCCCAACCACAAAGGACACAAAGGCAAACAAGGAACACAAGCCTAACCACTAAGTACACAAGGGCAACAAAGGAACACAAGCCCAACCACAAAGTACACAAGGGCAACAAAGGAACACAAATGATTTCTTAAGATGACATATATATTCTGTCCAAATTTGTCTGTATTTTACAATCCATACATGTGCTTTATTGTCATCATGTTTGATATACGGAAAAAATTGTGACAGTGCCTTATGTTAACATATTCTAAAAAAATTTGTGTACCTTTATTGCCCTTGTGTACTTTGTGGTTAAGCTAGTGTACCTTAGTAACCCTCGTGTACTTAGTGGTTAAGCTAGTGTACCTTAGTAACCCTCGTGTACTTAGTGGTTAAGCTAGTGTACCTTAGTTGCCTTAGTGAGTTTTATGGTTTGAAAACAATGTTCCTTCAAGCTATTCCTACCCTTATTAGTGGAATAGTCTTCTAGTATACGCATTACAGATAATGCCAAACATCTGTGGCGAAAAGCATGTATGTTAAAAAGACAGGACATTTTACCAGTCTTATTTTCTATGCGTTTTCTTTTGTTCTGCCGGACTTTAGAGATTCGAAGAACTGTAACAGCTCGTTTCCGAGCCTTCTGCTTTCGACGTCGACCGGGTAAAGCAGGAACTCACAGTACTCGTCACCCTTATCAACGCATTTTATCTCTACACAATCCATTTTTACGCCATCGTAGATGTACTGTGCAAAAGAGCGGAGAGCGTCCCTTCCGGACTCACAGATATTTTCGATCTTTTTATTCTTCGCACGTATCCGATCATCCCTGGGATCCCTGCAAACGACGACGATCTTTTTGGTCATCGGGTCTATGCTTTTAATAGAAAAGTCACCCAGCTCTAGCTCCCTTAGCCTTTCGAAATACTTTCTCAGTCCTTCTTCGCCATCCCTTAGAACTTCTTTATTTATGAAGCGGTTTATCTCTTCAAGCCTCGACCTGGCGTCCATCGAGCTGTCCCAAAGCTTATTAAAATAATCCTGGATGTGATTGATCGTTTCCTGATGGTTTGTGTATACGCCCATAGTGTAGCCGGGTGAAGTCGTCACGCTCTCGCCCAGGATGTTGAACACGACCTCTTCATCCCCGAGGACCATCCTTAGGATCGTATCCTCCGACGGATGGCGCACCTCGGCGCCGGCGGATACGAGCGCGTTGATGGCATCGGAAATGTCGTTCTTGTTATGCATAAGCAGGCGAGCCCTCGACGCGTCGGAGATGTCGTTTTTTACCGGGACCAGAAGCTGGAATATGATACCGCGGTTCTTCAGTGCCCTTGTCTCTGCGATGAACATGTTGAGGCTGTATATGAGCTGGTCCTGCGACAGGACGCTGCACACCCTGTTTCGCGCTCTTGACATTATGTCGCGTGATACTTTCTCTACCTCGATGTCTCCATAGATCGGTGTAAGTCGCTCAGGTTTTCTTCCTGTCTCTATCTCGATGGACTTCGTATCTATATCCGGGGCGCTGCGCCACATATGATCAAGCATGAGCCGGATCATCCGGGCAAGCTCTTTCTGGCTTGTCCATATGGCTGATTCTTCACTGTCATTGTCGGACGACCTTACGAACAGGACTTCCGAGTTGTCTATGACAACGACTCTCAGGAACGAACTGTCGGAGCCATCGAAACCATTCAGGATATTGGCGCTATCAAGGGTATCGAGGCTGTCAAGATGCCTGATCGCCGCGATGCGGGATAGCTTTGTGATCGATGGAAGTGTCTCCTTTTCAATTGGTAATAAAAGCCTTAGTTCGGCGTTGCGCTTCTTCAGCGTGGCCATTTCGTGCTCATAAACGCTCATCGACTGGACGAAGCCCGTCTCATTGGTTATGAAATCGCATGTGGAATTCACCCTGCCCAGCATTTCCCTTATCAGGTGAATGATACCCCATCGGCCGTTGTATAAACGCACTTTATCGCCGTTATCGGCTTCTTGCTCATTGTTTTTTTCTCCCAGCCTTTGGGCGAGTTCCTTTCCGATATTCTCCAGCGACCTTATGGATTCCATACGGTCCTCGAGAAGCTTGCTAATAACGGATTCAAGGGGCAATGCCTGATATTTATTAACTTTTTCCGGGATGATAGTTATAAGGCCTTTTTCATGAAGAAGCTTGATGACGGAATATACGTGAGGCCTGGGAATATTACTTAGGTCGGCAAGAACGCTTGCTTTTTGCGTACCTTTAGTGACCAGCGTAAGGTAGACTTTTGCCTCATATTCGGTAAGGCCAAAAGAAGTGAGTGCCTCCACTGCCTTATTGTCAAGCTCCATATACTTCCCCAATGATTGTTAGTACATCGATGTTGTACTAATTAATTAACCTTTCAATGATATAATATTATTCGTTAGTTATCCTTTAAACAGTTCATTCAGTGCTTATAAGACTATAGCTTTTTAAGCTTTAATAGAACCTGGAATACATGCCCTTATTCTCCCCGGTTATGACGCCCATCTCAAGCACAGATACCATAATTTGTACACCAGTATCCCTCAGCCCGTACTTTTCTTCATCACTGGTGACGATATTGGCGCTGATAAGTTTTTTCAGGTTTCTGTTTAAAACTCAGGGGTTGATACTGGTCTCGAACATGATGTCTGAAAACATTAAAGGACCGTCGCTTAAAGAAAAAAGGATCTGGTTAACACCGCTATAAGAAGTTGTTTTTATGATATCCATCATATCATCCTTGATCGTCTAATTAGAATTTGTTAATTTATCAAGATATATAAACATAATCCATAATTGAGAAAATATTTTGAAAATTGGAGATAAAAACTAAAAAATAAAAAAAATATTGACAAAAATCAAAAAAATTTTAATAGACAATTGATAGATCAGAAAATTGATTGTATACTGACAGGATACTATACCATATTTTTTGAAGCCTGTTACGAATCAAATATATAGATAAGATAGCTCATAGGTATGTTCAGTATAAGCTCTAAAGATCAGAAGAGGATACAATGAAAGCCATTGAAACTCATGGATTGACAAAGGACTATGGGAAACTAAAGGCAGTGAACGGTTTAGACCTTAAGGTAAATGAAGGGTCGATATACGGGTTTTTGGGACCTAACGGCGCCGGAAAGTCCACGACTATAAATATGCTCATGGGATTCATAAGGCCGACAGAAGGTACGGCCACCATAATGGGATACGATATAAGTTCCCGGCATAATGAAATTAGTAATATCACCGGATATTTACCGGAGAGGCCCGCGTTTTATGAAAACATGACGGGCTTTAAAAACATGTCGTACTTTGGAAAGCTGTTAAAGGTGCCTGACCTTCAGCCGAGGATCGCTGAGCTTATCAAGACTGTTGGCCTCGAAGGCCGCGAAAATGACCGTGTAAGGACATACTCGCACGGCATGAGACAGAGGCTTGGCATAGCCATCTCGCTTCTGGGCAACCCAAAACTTCTCATCCTGGATGAACCCACCACAGGTCTTGACCCTCAGGGATCGCATGACATCAGGAAGATCATCAAAGAATTAAAAAACGACAAAGTCACCATATTTTTATCATCACATATACTTCACGAAGTGCAAGAAATTTGTGACGAAGTCGGCATTATCAAGAACGGCAGGCTGATCGTAGAAAAACCCATGGATAATTTCCTGAGGAGCACGGGAGGGAACCTGCACATGATAGAGATCATCGCCCCGAACATGGACGCATCATATTCGGGGATCGCCGGGAATATTAGCGGCGTGCAGAAAGTGACAGTGGATGACGGCAGGATGTCAGTGATGATGGAAAGGCCTGAGATCGCGGAAGAAATTAACATTGCACTGATAGGGGCCGGATGCAGGGTAAGGAGCATCACGGAGGTCAAGCCGACGCTTGAGGACGCGTTCCTTAAAGTGGTGAGCGAGGAACACGCGGAGGTATAATATGTACGATGCCGGAAGAGAGATCTCAAATATTATTGCCATAGCATCGAAAGAGTTTTCGGACAATCTAATGTCAAAACGCTTCCTGCTCATAGGTATATTCTATATAGGTATGGCGATCCTGTTCACAGGAGTGGTGACACTGGCCTTTTACGTATTTAGCGACGAGCCTGCGTTAAGGGCCGCGTTCAAGCCGGACATCGTCCTTGTCTATATGAACATGCTTAATTTCGTGCTTGCCCTGCTAGCCATAATAGTATCGTGTGATTCCATATCCATGGAGAGGAAGGACAGGACGATATACCAGCTATTATCAAAGCCGGTCGAACGGAGTTCAGTAGTCATCGGGAAATATCTGGGCTGCCTGAGCATCATAGCGGTACTCTTCGTATCCAGCGCCCTTCTTGCATATATTTTGACATCCGTATTAACAGGGATATACCCTTCGGCGGACAGGTTACCGAACGTGTTCTTCGCCATAATTTCCATGGTCATACTATTCTCGGTCTATATAGCTGCAGGCATCCTCATATCAACGGTGACGAGGAACCCGCTAATATCCATCATAGCCTCATTGCTGGCCTGGATAGGGTTCGTGTTCAGCAGTATGATAGGGAACCTGATAGGATACACAGCGGTAATGAACACGATATCACTGTTCGATGACCCGTTCGAGTATTATCCGATCTATGCGAAGATAATGGTATGGCTGGATCCGTTAAGCCACGGGATAGTCGAACAGCTCCTCGACAGCGATCTGGTACAGGTAGCTTCAGGATTGCCTTTGTGGGCGAACATCGTAATACTTATAGGGTATACCTGTGCTTTGCTGCTGGTTTCTATAGCCGTCATTAAGTATCAGGACCTATGAATAATAGGCCCTGACATTTATAACCGAAAGCTATGTGTAGATTTATCGCCATAACGCAAAAATCGCTCTCGAACGAGAGAGAAATAGAGATGCATATTCGTGACCTTTAACACGGCCTTCAGCGGCTATATCGCGAGGATCAAACACTTCAATCCCAACGCGCACAAATTTTTATTATACACATTTTTCCTGTCTTTGAATACGGGAATATACGGAGTCATATTTAATCTGTATATACTGAAGCTTGGATATCGTGAAGATCTGTTAGGATTGATGCTGTCCATCATTTCCATATCCACAGGGCTTTTCGCGATACCAGCGGCAATGATATGCGATAACATAGGTAAGAAGAACACGCTGCTGGTATCGAGCTTGATACTGGCTTTTTCTATGGTCTTCCTGTATACTATGGCCACGCAGGAAGTATTGCTTATCATGAGCGTGTTCTACGGAGTCGCCATGTCGTTCTCCGTAGTCGCAGGAGCGCCGTTCATGGCCGAGAATTCTACGCGTGAAAACCGAATGTACCTGTTCTCGATAAACTCGGTGATATTGATGATAGCCATGATAGCCGGAAATCTTATAGGCGGCATCATGCCGGGCCTTATCTCCGCAGCCATAGGTACGGACATTATGGACATCATGCCGTACAGGTTCACATTATATCTTTCCCTTGCAGCGGTAATGATGACCCTTATCCCGGTTTTATATATCAACGAAACGGAGCGGATGAAGACAGTAAAGGCAGAGCGCTTTAAAGTCCTCAGCTCCGTGCTTAAATCCAGGAACGTACAGAGGCTAGTGCTAATAAACAGCCTTATCGGTATAGGGGCAGGCATGATAGTCCCGTTCTTCAACGTATATTTCCATAAAGTCCTGTCTGCAGAGGCAGATCAGATAGGGATAATATTCTCCGCAGCCCAGCTGACGATGATAGCAGCATTGATCATATTGCCATATCTCACCGAAAAGTTCGGGAAGGTAAAGACGATAGCATTGACTGAATTGTTCTCAATACCGTTTTTGATCATAATCGCCTTGACCGCGAATATTTACATGGCAGCTTTTGCGTACATAATGCGAATGACCTTGATGAATATGGCGAACCCGGCCATAAACAGCTTTAACATGGAGATAGTAAGCGATAAACAGAGGGCGACAGTGAACAGCCTGACGTCCATGGGCTGGAACATATTTTTGGCTATAAGCACATATCTCAGCGGTGTTATGATGGCAAATTCAAATTATACGTTACCATATATCATCACGTGCGTGGTATATTTCATAGCGGCGCTATTGTATTACAGGTTTTTTGTGAACATAGAAAAAGTAGCCATGAACGGCGTAATATGCTGAAGAACTATCTTAAATTAAGACATAAACATAAAATTTTTAAAAAAATGGATCTCGTTTAATCATAAGCTTTATTTTAATATAATGAAATATAACTAAAAATACTATAAAAAATATTATGACATGAATTAAAAACAACAAAAAAGAAAAATTAAACATATAAGAGATTAATATGGCATGTAAAGCAGATAAAATGGCTAAAGATTTCATCTATGATAAGGATATTTCAAATATTTATCAAATACAGGATAATGGCATTTATCTTACAATGTCCGATGCTGCGATAATGAATAATGATTGCATTAAAATGCTTGATCATCTTGTAAACGACAATAAAATGAAGGGCATATATGTAGGAATTAACAGGCCATCGGACAGGATCATAGAAGAGCTGGAAACTGCTGGCATTGATACTGGAAACATAATATTCATCGATGCGCTTACAAAGACAGTATCAGGCAATACCGCAAACAGCGATAACCGCTATTTCATGAACCACATAAATGACCTGACAGAATTGGGGATATTATTAAGCGTGACCATGAAGAAGATGAAAGATGACCAAAGATTTTTCGTGCTGATCGACTCGATAACGACTCTTCTCATCTATAACGATAATAATACTGTATTGAAATTTTTACATTACCTGTCGGCAAGGTTCAGGATAATGAAGGTCAATGGCATTTTCGTCGCATTCAAATCGGCAAAACTTGAAGACTTCTTTTCCCAGGTAGCTGTTTTCTGCGATGATGTCGTAGAACTCGATAATTAGGTTATCAGCATTTAAAAATTTATAAAAACAGGTTAGTGTAGGGCAAAATATCCCTACCCGATTCCAACAAGGGGTTGAGAAGGTTTCCTAATTAATAGGAATACCTTTTTTTGTTTTGTTTTTAGCCTTTAAGGACGATCTCTATGTTTATGTCCTTGGGTACCTGTATGCGCATTAGCTGCCTTAACGCACGCTCATCTGCATCAATGTCAATAAGTCTCTTGTGTACACGCATTTCCCAGTGTTCCCATGTTGCAGTACCTTCGCCGCTCGGGCTCTTCCTTGTTGGGACCACTAACCTCTTAGTCGGGAGTGGTACCGGACCGGATATGCTGACGCCGGTCTTTTCGGCGATCTTCTTGACCTGGCCGCAGACGTCATCCAGCTTTGTCGGGCTGGTGCCGGATAACCTTATTCTTGCCTTCTGATTTGCCATTGTATGTCACCTGATGATAATAATTAAATAAAGATGGCAATTATGCCATCTTTTCTTCTATACGCTTATCTTGCCTTAATGTCCATTACGACACCGGCAGCGATGGTCTGACCCATATCACGTATGGCGAACCTACCGAGCTGCGGGATCTCCTTGACCTTCTCAATGACCATCGGTCTGGTCGGTCTGACCATTACGATAGCAGCGTCACCAGTCTTGATGAATGCCGGGTTCTGCTCCTTTACACCGCCGGTCTTCGGATCAAGCTTGGCCATGATCTCGGTCAGGGTGCAAGCTACCTGTGCGGTGTGGCAGTGGAATACAGGAGTGTATCCTGCGGTGATCGCGGACGGGTGCTGGAGCACAACTATCTGTGCCTTGAACTCCTCTGCGACGGTCGGCTGCTTGTCTACGTGGCCGCATACGTCTCCACGCCTTATTGCGTTCTTGTCGACGCCTCTGACGTTGAAGCCGATGTTGTCACCCGGAAGAGCCTGAGATATCTCTTCGTGGTGCATCTCGATAGACTTGATCTCACCGGTTGCTCCGACACCGTCGTTGCCCGGCCTGAAGATGACCTTGTCGCCCTTCTTCATGACACCGGTCTCGACACGGCCTACGGGCACTACACCGATACCAGAGATGGTGTATACATCCTGGATGGGTACACGCAGGGGTAACTGGGTGGGCTTTTCTGGATCCTTAAGGTTGTTGAGCGCCTCGAGGATGGTAACGCCGTTGTACCACTTGGTGTTCTCGGAGTGCTTTGAAATGTTGTCGCCCATGAACGCGGAGGTCGGTATGAACGGTATTGCGTCCGGCTTGAATCCTACCATCTTAAGGATGTTGCCAACCTCGGTCTTGACCTCTTCGTACCTCTTCTGGTCGTACTTTGCTGCGTCCATCTTGTTGACTGCGACGATAAGCTGTGTGATACCGAGAGTCCTGGAAAGGAACACGTGCTCCCTGGTCTGCTGCATTACACCATCTGGTGCTGCTACTACGAGAATAGCTGCGTCTGCCTGGGATGCGCCGGTGATCATGTTCTTGACGAAGTCCCTGTGACCGGGGCAGTCCACTACGGTGAAGTAGAACTTATCGGTGTCGAACCTTCTGTGAGCGATATCGATGGTGATACCTCTCTCTCTTTCTTCCTTTAATGAGTCCATGACCCATGCGAACTCGAAGGATCCCTTACCCTTGGATTCTGCTTCCTTCCTGTACTGCTCGATAATGTGTGCCGGTACGGCACCGGTCTCGAACAATAACCTTCCGACAAGGGTGGACTTGCCGTGGTCAATGTGTCCGATGACTGCTAAATTCATGTGTGGCTTTTCTGCTGCCATAGTAATATCCTCCAATCAATCTCAAAGTTTATTGAATGTAATTTTACTTGCAATCGTAAAGGCATTTGTTCTTTTTATACCTTTCGTCTATTATCATCACTCGAGGTAGTCGCTCGGTCTTGGAATCTCGACCTTAAGTCCCTTCCTCTTGCGGATGTTCAATACTATCTCGTTCTGCAGGTTTGTCGGTAATGCTTCGAAACCCTGGAACTCGATGTTCCACATCGCACGGCCTTCTGTTGCGCCGCGTATGTCGCCTGCGAAACCGAACAGTTCTGCGACAGGTGCGGAGCCCTCTATGATCGACATGTCGCCTTCAGACTTAATGTCGAGGATAGTACCGCGTCTTCCCTGTATCTCACGCACCGCGTTGCCCATGTGGTTCTGCGGGACACTGATGAATACTTTCTGGACGGGTTCGAGTAATGTAGCTCCGGCCATAAGCACGCCGCCCTGTATAGCGGAACGCACTGCAGGTATTACCTGTGCGGGGCCTCTGTGCACTGCATCTTCGTGAAGCTTGACATCGATGAGCTTTATCTTGATACCCTGTGCCGGCTCTCTTGCGAGTGGACCGTTCTTGAGCGCCTCTTCCATACCCTCGATGATAAGCTCCATTGTCTCCTTAAGGTACTGGATACCCTTGGTCACATCGATGAGCATGTTAGTGCCGTATACATGGGTAACTCCCTTTGCCTCATCCTTTTCCATGCCGAGCTCCTCGAGCGTTTTACGCCTCTCAAGCTCCATCATGTTCATTGAGAAGTCACCGTTCTTGATAGCGTCGACGATGTTCTGCGGCAACGGTTCAATGATAATATAGAACCTGTTGTGCTTGTTCGGCGACTTACCTTCGACCGGGCCTGCAGTGCCGGATACGGTCTCACGGTATACGACTATTGGCGGGGAAGTAAGGACGTCTATGCCCCTGTCCCTGGTGATCCTGGACTTGGTGACGACCTCAAGGTGAAGCTCGCCCATACCGGATATCAGGTGCTCGCCAGTCTCCTCGTTGATCTCTACCTTGACCGTCGGGTCTTCCTTTGCGACCTGCCTTAATGCCTCTACGAGCTTCGGAAGGTCTTTCATGTTCTTGGCCTCTACTGCCACGGTCATGACAGGTTCCGATACGTGCTTTATTGCCTCGAACGGGGTCATTTCCCTGAGAGTGGATCCGGTAGAGCCCACGATAGCGTCCCTGAGACCTGTTACCGCAGCGATGTTACCTGAGGGGATCTTTTCGACCTCCATCCTCTCGGCGCCCATGGATACTGCAACGGACTGCACTCTGTTGGTGTTTGCTGTGCCCGTCACGAATAATTCCTGGCCCCTTTCGAGAGTGCCTGCGAACAGCCTGCCTACTGCGACCTCGCCTGCATGCGGGTCGGTAAGGATCTTTGTGACCATGAATACGATATTGTTATTCGGGTTACAGGTCATGAGATCTTTTCCTACAGGTGACTCCTTGTCGCCCTTCCAGATGACCGGTATACGGACCTTCTGGGCTTCCACAGGCGTCGGTAAGTGGTGTACCACAGCATCGAGCAGCGCTGAGTGAAGCGGGGACTTGGTGGAAAGTTCCTTCATGTTCCCTTCTTTACAGTAATCGTAAACCTCGTTAAAGCCTACACCAGTCCTCTTCATCGAGGGTATCGAAACTGCCCACTTGTATAAAGCAGAGCCGAATACTACGGTACCCTGGGCCGCGTCGAGCTTCCAGGTCTCGTACTGCTTTGGTGCCATGCCCTTGACGAGCTTGTTCACGTGATCGATTACCTTACCGAGCCTGATCGGCATTTCTTTCTTGTCGATCTTAAGCTCGTTGATAAGCCTGTCGACCTTGTTTATGAAAAGGATAGGCTTAACGTTCTCTCTTAACGCCTGCCTTAAAACGGTCTCGGTCTGCGGCATGGTACCTTCGACTGCGTCGACTACCACTACTGCGCCATCCACCGCTCTCATCGCACGGGTAACGTCACCGCCGAAGTCTACGTGTCCCGGAGTGTCGATAAGGTTGATGAGATACTCTTCTCCCCCGACCTCGTGGACCATTGAGACGTTCGCTGCGTTGATAGTGATACCACGGGCCTGCTCTTCCTCATCGAAGTCCATGAACAACTGCTTACCTGCAAGATCCATGGAGATCATACCGGAACCGGCAAGCAGGTTATCGGATAAGGTAGTTTTTCCGTGGTCGATATGGGCGCATATACCTATGTTCCTGATCCTGTCAGGCTTGTCCATAAGGAACTTGACCCTCTCGACCATCTTTTTTCCTCTTGTCGCCATCTCAAATCCTCTCTGTTAAAAAATTTAAACCAGGCCTTATCTTGCTGCCTTGGCTACCCTTTCTCTTTCATCTTTCTTGCCTACGGAGAAGCTCTTTACATCCCCTCTGGCCGCTGCCATAAGCTCTTCTGCCAGAGCGGACTCGACCGACTTCTTGCTCTTGAAAGCCGCCTTCTCGGCGCCAAGCGATATGAACATTAAAGCCTGGTCTACCCTTCTCATCGGAGCGGTATCGACTGCCTTGGGGACGTTAATACCACCATACTTTAACCTGACGGTCTCCTCTCTCGGGCCTGCGTTCTCGATAGCGTCGACAAGGATCTGTACAGGGTTCTGACCGGTCTTCTTGTGAATTATCTCGAACGCGTCGCGCACGATCCTGTAACAGGTGTTCTTTTCACCGGTGTTGAACTCGTTGCGCATCATCTTGTTCATTAGCCTCTCGACTATTGGGATCTCTGCCTTGTTGAACTGTCTTGCAGCGGATTTTCCACCGGTATGAGGCACTACTACAGGCTTTAAGTTAATGTATCTCTTTATGCTGAGGTCCTTGATCGTAACCTCCGACATGTCATATTTTCCGAATAATAATAAGTCTGCCATAGTCTCACCTTATCTTAAAGGCTTGTCTCTCTTGCCCTTTACCATCTCATCCAGCGAAACGCCGTTAACCTTACAAACCCTGAACCTTACTCCAGGGATATCACCATATGAACCGCCCATGCGTCCACCGATACCTTCGATGGTGACTTCATCATGTTCATCGATGAAATTGATAGCTCCGTCACCCGGACAGAATGCAGTTACCTGCCTGCCGTTCTTTATGAGCTGTATCCTTATGCACTTACGGATAGCTGAGTTCGGCTGTTTTGCCTCTACACCTATCTTCTCAAGTACAATACCCTTTGCCTGCGGTGCTCCCTCTAACGGGTCAGACTTTTCATCAAGCCTTAATGCACGCCTGGCGTAGTTTCTGTCGGCCCACCTGTAATCTTTCCTTACCTGAGTGAGTTTACGAGCAGCAAATTTTCCATATCCCATTCATTCAACTCCTTAATATCTTATTTTTGATTTATGATGACATCATCAATTTTCAGATGTCTCTGTGCGAGTGATTTCACCTTGTTTATGTTCCTGCCGTTCTTTCCTATCGCGATACCTTTGTCCTTAGAGGCGACATCGACTAATGCAAATTGCCTTTCGCCTTTTGTCGCTATAACGACATTCTTGATAGCGGCGGGCTGGAACAAATTCTTAATGAACTCTTTCGGATCGTCGTTGTACTCGATCACTTCGACGTTCCGTCCGATCTGTTTCTTTACCCTGTTGATGTTGTTACCGTTTTTACCGATAGCTAAGCCCATGTCGCCGCTTTTAACAACAAATATTATGCGGCTGTCCTCGTCGTCAAGGACCAAACAGTCCTTAGCATGCGCTCCAGTAAGTGATTCGAAAAGCGCGATGTATTGCATCGTCTCGGTTGTGAAGGTAACATCAGGCACCCTTTACACCCCTGGCTAACGCCATGATGTCCGAGTCCCCTGATTCAAGGACTGTGACCGCAGACACTATGAATGGCTTACCACACGTTGGTCCAAGGTCTACGCTCATCCCCGGATATTCATACATCGGAACATTTGCTTCTGTAATTTGCTTTTTCACACTCGGCGGACAATTAGAGGCCACTATGACAAGTTTCGCTACTCCGCGCTTGCTTGCTTTTATGGCCTGTTTGGTCCCGACAAGGACCTTCCCAGTCCTTATTACGCTTCTCAGTGACTTGTCCAAATCTATTTCCATATTTATCCTCTCTTCTTAGTGTTAACCGCGATCAGTTCAACGTCCCCGGTGCCAAGCTGTATCGGCTGTCCTACTATGACGTTCTCTGTGACACCGGTGAGCTCATCGACTTCTCCCGCGACCGCCGCATCCAGCAGGTGGTTCACGGTAACTTCGAAAGCGGCCCTTGAAAGCACACTTGCTTTCTCACCCGAAATGCCGTGCCTGCCTATCTGCTTGACCTCTCCGTCGAGCGTCATCATATCTGAGACTAGCATGATATGCCTGATGTCAACGGTAAGACCCTGCTCGGAAAGCGTACTTAAGGCCTCGTTAATTATCGCGTTTCTCGCGGCTTCGATGCCAAGTACTTCGGCGATCTCGTTTATATTGTTTGTCGTAGTCCTGCCCGGGTCTACACCATCAAGTTGAATGACCTTCTTCAGGACTGAACCCTGAGTATATATAACATACTCAGCATCCTCTTTACGAATGACGACACGTGTAATACCCTTTATGCCTTTTAAAAGTATCGATTTGATCTGTTCTACCAGTTGCAGAAGATCACGATACGAAGGCTCATCGGGGTGAATGACTAAACGGTTGCCATCCGCTGTGACGTTGTGCCCTGTATGGTCAGTTATCTTTTCGATAATATCCTCGATGGTTATGTTCCTGTGCATGACCTGTTTTTCATTGACGTCGATGATGATTGTCATGTCGGCCAGGTTAGTCGAGACCGAGCTGATGTCAGATACGGTGGTCTCTTCAAGTTCCCAGCCCAGTTTTTTAACCTGGTCCCTGTTGCCCGATACTTCAGGCAGGAGATGTACGGACATCATGGGGGTTGACGGTTCGCGCCTTGCGTCCACGATCTCGATAAGTCTTGGCAGACCGAGAGTAACATCGATCTCTGCCACACCCGCATAGTGGAAAGTACGCATCGTCATCTGCGTACCCGGCTCGCCTATGCTCTGTGCTGCGACCATGCCGACCGCCTCACAGTTCTCGACACGAGCGTGCCCGTAGGCATCCCTGGTCCTCTCTATTATCTCCTCTAGCTGCTTCTTTGTCAGCTTTACGCCTTTAAGACTGGACTTCAAGTCCTCAACTATCTTGTATGGTAAGTCGACTTTTAATAATTCGGCCTCTATCGTAGCTTCCGATATGCTCATCTTAATCACCGCCCTTAACGACGCTGTCGACTATACGCTGGACGTTAACGCCTTCTCCATAGTCGCTCTTCATCGGGTCGACTCCGTCCTCTCCGTACTGGAACTGGACGATGACTCCCCTTGTCTCACGGACCGTGCCGTCATGCTTGACCTCAAGGTCCTGAAGCGCGTTAACGAGCCTTCTCTGGAGGTAACCGGACTGTGAAGTACGGACCGCAGTATCGACGAGACCTTCTCTTCCTCCCATCGCGTGGAAGAAGAACTCGGTCGGGTTCAGGCCTTTCTTATACGACGACTCTACGAAGCCTCTTGCGTCGGCCCCGAGGTCTCCTGCCTGGAAATGCGGAAGTGTCCTGTCGCCATAGCCTCTCATGATACGCTCTCCTCTGACCGACTGCTGGCCTACTGAGCCTGCGACCTGCGTAAGGTTAAGGAAGCTGCCTCTCGCTCCGGAACGTGCCATTATGACCGCGGAGTTGTCTCCCTGCGAGCCAAGGAATTTTCCTGCGATGCTGCCTGCGCCGTCTCTTGCCTTTGCGAGCTCCTGCATTATCCTCATTTCGAGCGTCTCTTTTAATGTCCTGCCCGGTAAAGCTTCAAGCTCTCCGGCATCGTAAGCTTCGATAAGCTTGCGGACCTGTTTCTCGGAATTAAGTATGATATCGTTGATCTGTGCCTTGGACTCGCGCGGTATGTCTGTGTCGCTTATGCCGAACGAGAAGCCGAACTTCATTATGGAGCGTATCGCGAGCTTTGTGACGTCGTCAATGAACTGTTTGGCGGTGGCCGCATCATAGGACTTGACTATCCTGTCGACGATCTTACCGCTGAACGCACCGACCGCCTTCTCATCTATAGTGCCGCATTTCAGATCTCCGTCCTTTATTACGACGTAGGCGTCGCGCTCACATTCTTCCTGCTTGCACGCTTCGCAGTTTTCACAGATCTTAGCCTTATAGTTCATGTTAAGGTTCTTGGGCAGAATCTGGCTGAACATCTGCTTGCCGGTCCAGTACTGCTGGCCGTCCTCAACTATTGCCGGCTCTGGTAGGTCCTTCACGCCGGTTTTCCTGAGAATGTCCATCGCTTCATACTCGTTGAAGCGGCGGTAACCCTTGGTCAAAAGGAAGATACCGGATACGTGGTCGTGAAGTCCGCCGATGATAGGTCCTCCGAACCTGGGTGACAGGATGTTCTCCTGCACAAGCATGAGGATCCTTGCCTCGGCCAGCGCCTCCATTGTCTGCGGGACGTGAAGGTTCATTTCGTCACCGTCAAAGTCCGCGTTATATGGTGCGCAGACTGCCGGGTTAAGCCTGAATGTCTTATGCGGCATGACCCTGACGAAATGCCCCATGATACTCATCCTGTGAAGCGACGGCTGACGGTTGAACAGCACAATGTCGCCTTCCTTAAGCTGCCTGTCGACCTTCCATCCGACTTCCAGCTGCTCGGCGAGCTCTTCGCAGTTCTTATCGGTGACCTTAAGCCTGCGGCCGTCCGCCCTCTTTACGTAGTTAGCGCCCGGATGCCTTTCGGAGCCGCGCCTCACGTATTCCCTGACAGATTCAATGTTGAACGGTGTAACTGTCACGGGGACGGTCATTTCTTTGGCGATCCTTTCCGGCACTCCTACCTGGTTAATGCTAAGGTTGGGGTCGGGAGATATTACGGTACGTGCGCTGAAGTTGACACGCTTACCGGACAGCGAGCCTCTGAACCTGCCTTCCTTACCTTTCAGACGCTGGGATAAGGTCTTAAGAGGCCTGCCGCTCCTGTGGCGTGCGGGCGGGACGCCGGATACGGCGTTATCCATGTACGTGGTGACATGGTACTGTAATAATTCCCAGAGGTCCTCTATGATAAGCTGAGGGGCTCCCGCGTCGCGGTTCTCCTGGAATCTCTGGTTGATGCGTATGATATCTACAAGCTTGTGGGTAAGGTCATCTTCAGACCTCTGTCCGCTTTCGAGCGTGATCGACGGTCTTACTGTGACTGGCGGTACGGGAAGTACTGTCAGAACCATCCACTCGGGCCTGGCGTTCTTCGGGTCCATGCCGAATACAACTATGTCCTCGTCGGGGATCATCTCGAGGCGGTCCCTGACATCGGTCGGCATTAACTTGTGGCCGTCCTCTATGTAGCCGGTCGGCTTCTCGAACTTGATCTCTTTCTGCTCTTCGCCGCAATAGGGGCATGTGCCTGCCTTTGCATCCTTAAAGACATTCTTAACGATCTCGTCTATCGGCTGGCCGTTCTGCCTGGCAGTATATATTTGCCTGATATAATCAGCCTTGGCCTTGTCATCGAGAAGAAGCCTGCCGCATTTCCTGCAGGTCGTCCTCAGTATCTTGCGTATAAGCCTTGCGAAACCGACGTGTATGACGGGGGCAGCGAGCTCAATGTGGCCAAAGTGTCCCGGGCATTCTCCCGGACGGCCGGCGCATGACCTGCACCTTAGACCGGGGTCGATGACTCCCAGCCTCGGGTCCATCAGTCCCATGTCTATCGGATAACCGTCATCGTCATAAGTGTCTGCCGTTATGACCTTCGTTACGCTCATCTTCCTGATCTCGGCCGGCGATAAGAGACCGAACCTTATTTTCTTAATTCTCTTCGGACTTGTCATAGTAATTGCCTCCTATACAGCGTCCTCCAGCTCGAGTCTCGGCGCTATCCCGAGAGCTTTCATCTCGTCTAATAATAATTTGAACGCGTAGCTCATCTCTACCTTGTATATGTTAGTCTCTGCACCGCAGTTCGGGCAGTAGATCATCTTTCTCTTCTTATCCTCGGTCGCTACCATGCCGCACTCGTTGCAGACGTACTCGAACACCTTGTCCGACTCGTCAAGCAGCCTTTCTTTGAGCGCCATCGCAGCTCCGTGACCTATCATGACATCACGTTCCATTTCACCGAACCTCAGACCGCCTTCCCTGGCACGGCCTTCGGTCGGCTGCCTTGTCAACACCTGGACAGGGCCTCTCGACCTTGCGTGCATCTTGGACGATACCATGTGGTACAGTTTCTGGTAAAGGATCACTCCTACGAATATGTCCGCTTTTATGCGTTCGCCTGTCATGCCGTCATAGAATACCTCTTTGCCTGTGTGCGAGAAGCCGAACTTCTTAAGTTCTGCCCTGAGGTCATCCTCGGACTCGTTGTTGAAAGCGGTTCCGTCGACGAACCTGCCTTCGAGGCTGCCGATCTTTCCGCCTATGGTCTCCAGGACGTGCCCGATCGTCATACGCGACGGGATAGCGTGCGGGTTGATGACAAGGTCAGGCACCAGACCGGATTCTGTGAATGGCATATCTTCCGGGTAAGCGATAAGGCCGATGACCCCTTTCTGTCCGTGCCTCGACGCGAACTTGTCTCCCAGTTCGGGTATACGCTCGTCCCTTGTGCGGACTTTCGCAAGCCTGCTGCCGTTCTGTGTCTCTGTAAGTATGACAGTGTCTACGATACCCTTCTCGTTACTTCTCATGGTGACCGATGTCTCGCGGCGCTTCATCGGGGTGATGCCTCCGAGGTCGGTAGGCTCTTCGAGGAATCTGGGCGGGCTGGTCTTGCCTATAAGCACGTCGTTAGGCCCGACCACGGTCTCGGGGTTCACAAGGCCGTCATCGTCCAGCATTGAATAGTACTCTCCTTCCCTGGCACCTCTGACCTCTGCGTCGGGGACCTCAAAAGTGTCTTCCTGGCCGCCGGGGTACCTGCGCTCTTCGCCCTCGGTGGTCCTGTAGAAGTGTGACCTTCCCAGACCGCGGTCGATGGACCCTTTGTTGAAGACGAGCGCATCTTCTATGTTATAGCCCTCGTACGATAATACTGCCACGACGAAGTTTTGTCCCGCAGGCCTCTCGTTGAAGTTGACCTGCTCTGCGGTCTGCGAATTGACAATCGCGCGCTGCGGGTAGTGGAGGAAGTGGCCTCTTGTGTCCGGCCTCAGCTTCATGTTGGCGCTGCTCATTCCGAGACACTGCTTTACCATGCCTGCGCCCATCGTAACTCTCGGTGACGCGTTGTGTTCCGGGTACGGTATCATGCCGGCTGCTATGCCCAGTATAAGCGAAGGGTCAAGTTCCAGGTGAGTGTGCTCTTTCGTAAGCTGGGCTTCGTCTATAGCGATAAAAGTGTTCTCTTCCTCTTCTGAGTCGATATATTCTATAAAACCGCGCTTGACCATGTCCTCGAACTGGATCTCGCCGCGCCTTAACTGATCGATGTCTTCCGACGTGATAAAAGGCTTGCCATCCTTTACGATGATAAGCGGTCGCCTTGCTCTTCCCATGTCAGTATTGATAATGACTTCGTTGGTGAGCTTATGATATGCGATATTGATCTGGATAGAGACCATACCCTGCCTTCTCTTCTCCCTAATACTTTCGACGAGCTCCATCGGGTTTTCATGGGTACCTACCAGGGCTCCGTTAACGAACACTCTCGCCTTATTCAATTAAACCCCTCCTGAGAGGCTGTACACCGGCTTCAAGCATTATCTTCTTTATAGCTTCCTCATTCTCAATGCCGGTGGAAAGCTCCACAGACATCGCGAAGTTCTTCACCAGACCGCAGTTCGGCCCTTCCGGGGTCTCCGACGGGCAAATGCGGCCCCACTGTGTCGCGTGAAGGTCTCTCGCCTCGAAGTGCGGCTGAGCGCGCGACAGCGGCGATATGACACGTCTCAGATGTGATAACATCGCCATGTAGTCGATACGGTCGAGTAACTGTGATACGCCGGTCCTGCCTCCGACCCAGTTACCGGTGGCAAGCGGGTGGACGAGCCTTTCCGTAAGCACGTCTGCCCTCACGGCCGTGATCATGTAAAGCTCCCTGTTCCTCATGTTAGCCCTTTCAAGCTGATACTTGATGTCGCGGGTAAGCCTGTTGAAGGATACCCTGAAAAGGTCTTCCATAAGGTCGCCTGCGAGCTTAAGCCTCTTGTTGGCATAGTGGTCCTTATCATCCGGGGACCTTCTTCTTAAAGCCAGCTCACAGCATGCTTCCGCCATTCTTCCCAGGAAGTATGACTTGTTGATGCGCGACTCCTTAAGCCTCTCATCGTCATCCGAGATGCGTTCGAAGTCTTCCGGATTAAGGTGCGGGAGTAAGTACCTGTCGATCACATAGTGAGCGCGCTTCTTCTGGTAGTCCTTGGCCTGCCCTGCAGCGACACGCTTTCCGATCTTCTCCATCGCGGACTCGGTGGTGTCAGCCTCTGCCTCGTCAAGGTTCTCCAGCATGAACTTCTGTATCTCCGGGTCATCCGATACTGCGGAGACTATCTCCTGGTCAGTCTCAAGCCCGAGCGCCCTCATGAGCGTCACGAGGTTCAGCCTGCCGGAAATGGACGGGAACGAGACCTCAAGGATGGATTTTCTTCCCCTTTCCACTATGACGAGAGCCCTGTACCCACGGCGCTGCGAGAATACCTTTGCGACCTCTATCTGGTCACCGTAACGGTCGTCGTATTCGACCATGATCTTGTTCGGCGCGAGGTCTTCGAGCGTCATGATTACACGCTCCGTACCGTTTATGACAAAATATCCTCCGGGGTCCACCGGGTCTTCTCCGAACTTGACCCATTCCTCCGGGCTGAGCTTTGAGAGGTTACACTTATTGCATCCGATCATTATGGGCATCTGTCCGATGTTCACTTCGATCGGCTCTTCTTCCACTTCTCCCCTCACGATGCTCATTTCAAGGAATATCTCGGCCGCGTAGGTGATATTCCTGAGCCTCGCCTCTGTGGGGTATAAAGGCTCGACGGAACCGTCGGCCTCTCTGACGACAGGGTTACCGACACGGATCTTGCCGAGCTTAACCTTGACCGGCTCGATATTGCGCTCCACATCCTCGATGTCAGTCTCAATGTAAGCCTGTTCGCCAATCACTTTTTGAAGGCCCTGGTCCAAAAACACGTTAAATGAATCAATGTGATGCTGTGCTATCTTTTTTCGAGTAAAATACGCCTTACTTAATTCTCTACGGTCTAACACGATATGACTCCCCTAAAATCAGTCAATTACAAGCCTGTACGCGACTGCTCTGCCTGCAGTGAGGCTGTTTCGGGTGATCTTGATAACGTCGCCTGCTTTCGCTTCAAGCTGTTTTGCGACAACGTCGGAGGTCTTTATTTTAGGCAGCTGCCCTTTCTCGATCCTGTATGCCTCTAAAAGTGTAATAACTTCATCTTCTGGCAGCAACTCATGATGGGGCACAAGCACGTGCTTCAGAACATCAAATTTTTTAGTCAATCACGCCTTCCTCCTTAAAACTGTACAGTAGGTCGCTTTTAAGTTAATTTTGATTTAAAAAGTTCTATAAAAGGGTGAGCGGGCTCATGGGGATTTGAACCCCAGGCCGCCTGGTTAAAAGCCAGGCGCTCTACCTAACTGAGCTATGAGCCCTTTTTGTTGTAGTAATATTCGTTTTTGTTTTTAATTGTTTCGGTTACATCATCGATGATGTAACCTCGACCGGGATAGATGCGGCACTCACCATACAGTTACAGAACTTAATATCGACGGCTCTCATAAAAGTATTGCTAGCATTTATACTTTTCCGTCAGAAAAATCGTAAAACTGCATTTTCGGGAATAAATATTTATATTTTTCGTTATAGAAAAATAGTTCTGTAACTATAATACATTAATAGAGAAATCGATATATAAGCCTTATGAAAAGATAGGAATATTCTAAATAATATGGATATAAGCCTGTTTTTCTTTAAGCGATAAATGATTTGGTCAGAATGGAGGTATTTTAAATTCAAATACAATTTTTGGGTGCAAGCAGAGAAGTGGGAAGGTCAGCATTTCTGATCAACGAGCAGGTATTGCTGGATTTTGGCATCAAGCCTACGGACCCGCCACAATACCCGCAGGGAAACCCCAGGCCTGAGACGGTCGTGATATCCCACGGCCACCTGGACCATTGCGGAGTAGTGCCGAACCTTATGGACATGGAGCCCACGGTACTGGCCACTCCGCCTACGAAGCACCTTACGAGGCTGCTGGCGGAGGACACGCTGGAGATAGCAGAGAACCACGGAGGCATGGTCCCCTTCGACCCGCATGACATGCAGATGCTTATGCGAAAAACAATAGAGCTCGACTACCTGGAAGATTATACTACGGACGATTACTCCATCACCCTGTTCGATGCGGGGCATATACCAGGAAGCGCGCTCACCTACGTGGAATACGGTGAAGACACGCTTCTTTATACGGGCGATATTAAGAATTCGGATACCCGCCTGCTAAAGGGATCGAAGATACATTACCCGGAATCCAGGGCCCTGATGATCGAGAGCACCTACTATGGCCGCGATCACGTGGACAGGAAAAAGCTGGAAGAGAGATTTATCGAGTCCATAAGATATACGCTGGACATCGGCGGCAATGTAGTCATACCGTGCTTTGCCATCGGAAGGACGCAGGAGGTACTGATGATCCTGAAAGAGTATGGCATCAGTTGTTATGTGGACGGCATGGGCGTGGAAGTCACCAAGATCATGCTGAAAGACCCCCAATACCTCAGGGACCCTAACAGGCTGAAAACGGCTTTTGGTGCGGCAACGACCGTAAAACCGGGCATGCGAAGGGCTGTCCTGGACGAACCGTCGGTAGTAGTGACAACGGCGGGCATGCTCAACGGCGGACCTGTACTATACTACCTTCAGAGAATGTACGATGACCCGAAAAGCAAGCTGATGCTCACCGGATACCAGGTCGAGAACACTAACGGCAGGAACGCGCTGGAGAACGGCTATGTCGACATCGACGGAGAAATATTCCCGCTAAGGTGTAAGCTGGAACAATATAGTTTCTCCGCCCACAGTGGCGACTCAGAACTGAAAGACATTGTCAGGTATATGTGCGACAGGGGTACCGAGCATGTGTTCTGCGTGCACGGAGATAAGACCGAAGAGTTCGCAGGATGGGTTGAGAAGGAGATAGGAGTTAAAGCGTACGCGCCTAAGATCGGGGAAGAATACCTGATATAAAATAACATCATTCTTTTTTTCATATTTTTGCCGTACAGGTCGGTCTAAAGTCCATGCATAACGGCGAGTTAGTGATACTGATATTTATTATGAGATTATTTGCAGGATACGGTCAGGATTTTTGTTCAAGGCTTTACTTTCTTACGATAAAACGAGCCATTGAATAAGATATGATAGATTATGACTGGATGTAAGGCTTAATGATTTTCTTCGTCCAATGAAAATACTAATGACGCATAACAGCACATCATAAAGGGATTATATAAAAGTAAAATATCCCGAATTGATTAAAAATACATAATTTTAAAACAGTAACAATAACATTTTAAATAATCATACGGGATATTTTAGATGATCCATAGATAAAGGTGTAATTCCAATGGCTCTGAAAAACGTCCCGGAACTAAGGAAATTCGTAGCCCCGGAGATCGTATACGGGGAAGGCGCTATAGACCTGGCGGGAAGATACGCGAAGATATTCGGTGCCAGTAAAGTGATGCTTGTTACGGGTAAAAAAGTCCTTAAAGCAGGATGGTCTGACATCGCCGCAAATAGTATCGAAAAGGCAGGCCTTGAATACACCGTATTTTCCGACGTTACCCCGAACCCCAGAGTCGAAGAGGTCATGAAGGGTGCCGGTGTATACAGGGAAGAAGGCTGCGACATCATACTTGCGGTAGGCGGCGGCAGCGTGATAGACTGTGCCAAGGGTATAGGCATAGTAAGCACTAACAGGAAGAGTATACTGGATTTTGAAGGTGCGGACAGAGTTCACATCCCGGGGCCGCCCCTTATATGCATACCCACTACGGCAGGAAGCTCTGCAGATGTTTCTCAGTTCGCGATAATCAGTGATAGAAATAATCTCCGTAAGATAGCTATCATCAGTAAAACTTTAGTGCCTGACATCGCATTGATCGATCCGGTCACGACCATAACGATGGAAGCCGATCTTACGGCAAGTACGGGAATAGACGCCCTGACGCATGCCATAGAGGCTTATGTTTCAAATGCGCATTCACCTTTGACTGACGTGCATGCGCTTGAAGCGGTCAGCCTGATATGTTCGAACCTGCTGCATGCGATCGAGGAACCCGAGAATATAGTGGCAAGAAGCGGTATGATGCTGGGAAGCCTTCATGCAGGGCTTGCTTTCTCCAATGCGAGCCTGGGCGCCGTACATGCCATGGCCCACAGCCTGGGAGGATTATCGGACCTGTCCCACGGCGAATGTAATTCAATACTGTTAAGCCATGTTATAAAATACAATTACCAGTCGGCCCCGTGGCGCTTTGACAGGATAGCGATTGCCATGGGCTTACAGCTTGCTGGAAGTGGATCCGATGAGCGTTCATCCGCCTTGAGCGACCATGTCAGGGAGATACTGAGAAAAGCAGGAATAGATAAATGCCTTGGCGACCTGGGTGTTAAAAATGAGGACATACGGGGACTTGTGCAAAACGCATTGAGAGACCCTTGCATCGTTACTAACCCGCGGATTCCGTCCGAGAGTGACCTGGAGAGGATCTATGAAGAGGCATTATAGTCTTTCCGAGGACAGGGATGAATTAAGAGAGAAAATAATAGGGCTTGGTGAAAACTCTTTTCGAAAAAGCTACTATCCCGAATTACAGGAAAAAATGGCCGACCTGGAAAGGTTCAGGTCACTGCTGGACCATAGTAATGATGCCATATTCCTTGTTAACTTATCGTTGCGGCGCATAGAGGATGTTAACCTGTTCGCCTGTAACCTGCTGGGCTATAAGAGGGAGGAGATGATCAATAGCTCGTTTTTTGATCTATTATTACATCACGATGACCGGCTGGTCGGGAAGCTGGTATCCGGTGAGATCAAAGAATTGACTATCACAGAGATGATCAAATGTCGCGATATGTCCGCGATACCCTTCGAAATAAACATACATGTCGACACATTCGGCGAAGGCACCTATGCAGTCGTCATCGCCAGGGATGTGAGGGAACGCCTGAAAGCGGAAGAAACTCTAAAAAAGAACGAGGAGAAATACAGGCTTCTTGTAGAAAATGCCCCGATAGGCATAATTTTTGTCGATATTAACGGAAAGATACTCGATGCGAACCCTATGATAATCCAGTTGATGGGCTCTCCCTCAAGAGAGGCTACTTTAGCCATTAATATGTTTGAGTTCCAGCCACTGATAAGATCGGGAGTTTCAGATGATATTCGGACCTGTCTGGAGACGGGTGATCGCACGGTATCAGAGCATGAGTACATATCCAAATGGGGTAAAAAATCATATCTAAAATATTACATAACACCGGTAAAGGGCCCTGACAACAGGATAATCGGGGCGCAGGGCATAGTTGAGGACATCACGGAGCAAAGAAAAGCCGATTTAGCTTTACAGGAAAGCGAGTCAAAGTTTCGTGTCCTGACTGAGACATCATCGTCCGGGATATTCATCTACCAGCATGACAGGCTATGCTATGTTAACCCTGCATGCGAGAATATCACGGGATATGGCAGAGATGAGCTATTATCGATCGACATCGCCGATCTCATCCGCCCGGATTTTTACGGTACGATAGATATATTAAAAGATAAATGGGTCCGGGAAAGAAACCTGGCATCAAACTTCGAGATGGGCCTGCTGAATAAGAACGGGGAGCGAAGATGGATATCTCTGACGCTTGGCCACACATTATACAATGGCAGTAAATGCATCATCGGGACAATATTTGATATTACGGAAAGAAAGCTTATAGAGAAGGCCCTTCAGGACAGCGAGGAGAAATTTAGGGACATTGTCGAGAATGTGAACGAGTTCATATGGGAGATCGATAAAGACTTAAATGTAGTCTACGTAAGCCCGAAAATAAAGGAATATTTCGGCTATTCGCCTGAAGATATAGTCGGTAAGACAGGTGCTGAACTACTGGGCTCGCCAGACATCGATTCCGTAAAAGAGATACTTAGAGAGAGAATATCTAATAAAACGTTCTCGATGCTGTCGGAGTACATTTTTCAGGACGATAAAGGCAAACGCCGTGTTCTTGAAACTAGCTTCTTGCCAATATATGGTGCCGAGGGGGAGATACGAGGCTACAGGGGAGTCGACAGGGACATAACAGATAGAAAGGCCATGGAAGAGGCATTAATAGAAAGCAGGTCTAACCTGCAGAGATTGTTCGACTCGCTTGATGATTTTATTTTTGTCATAGACACCGATGGGAATATATTGCAGGTAAATCCGCCGGTCGCCGAAAGGCTGGGCTATTCGATCGATGAGCTACAGAATATGACACTGTATGATCTTCACCCGCCTGAGTTCAGGGAGATGGCGGGAACGATCTTCGAGGAAATGCTTCTGGACAGGACCAGGATATGCACATTGCCGATAATCACGAAAGAAGGTAACTGGATCGAAGTCGAGACCAAAGTGACAAGAGGCCGGTGGAACAACAAGGACGCCATTTTTGGCATTAGCCGTGACGTAACGGAACGAATACGCTATGAGCAGACGATCAAAGGACACGCGAAAAAGATGGAAATATTGAACGATGTCATCACCTCGGTCAATGAATCTGAAGATCTCGCATCAATTTTAGAGGAGACCATAAGCTCTACCATGGAGCTGTTGAACTTCGAGGCCGGTGCGATATATCTGCTGGACGATAATGGCGAGTTCGCATATTTACGGTCCATGAAAGGTTTACCCGATAACTTTGTCCGTAAAAAGAAAAAGATAGATATTTCCCGGAAGCCTTATGACATGATATTTTTAAAAGGCCTGCCGATGATCTCTCAAAATTATTCTCGCATAAACCCTGAGATGGCGAAAGAATGGGATATACGTTCCATCGCAGGAGTCCCGTTAATTTCAAAGGATAAAGTGATAGGGGCCCTGTACATTGTCAGCAGGAGCGATCATGAATTTTCAAGGGAAGACGTGGACCTGCTCACGGCTATCGGAAGAGAGATCGGCACCGCCATCACGAAGATGCAGACTGAGGAAAGCCTAAAATCCTCGCTGGGGGAGAAGGAGGTCCTTCTCAAAGAGATCCACCACAGGGTTAAAAACAATCTTCAGATCATATCCAGCCTGCTAAGCCTCCAGTCAAATTATACGTACAACGAGGAATTCATCCAGATGATCCGGGATAGCAAGGCGCGTGTTAAATCGATGGCCCTTATACATGAAAGGCTATACGAATCGAAGGACCTTTCCAGGATCAAATTTGGTGAGTACGTAAAAGCCCTTGTAACTGACCTGTCAAGGTCGTTCGGCATCAGTAAGGACCGTATAAGGATCACGCTCAACATAGACAACGTCGAGGTCGACGTGGACACAGCCATTCCCTGCGGACTTATAATAAATGAGCTGGTCTCCAACTGCATAAAATATGCGTTCCCCGGCGAAAGAAGAGGGGACATATATGTTAGTTTCCGGAAGGAAAGCGACACTTACAGGCTCACAGTAAAAGATAATGGAGTCGGACTCCCTGATGACCTGGATATTAATGAGATGAAATCTCTGGGATTACAGCTTGTCTGCACTCTTACGACACAACTGGACGGTACTATAGAGATATGTTCAAATGAAGGGGCGGAGTTCATGATTAGTTTCCGCGAACCCGTATGAAGTGATACGGGAACCTTATCCGGATCGATTACGCGCCCTGCCCTTCGTGATCTTAAGTACTATCATGCTCTCCACTGCAGAGATTATCTTTCCATTGGCATCGATGATCGGCGAGCTGCTCGCCAGTACACGCGCTTCGCTGCCGTCGGCGCGGCGTACGGTCATCTCGACGGCAGTTGTTATCTCGCCATATTTCAGCGATCTCGTCAGAGGCAGCTCATCAGGCAGGAACTCCGAGCCGTCCCGCTTAAGAAGCTCGTAGTCCGTTTTCCCGATCAGGATAGCGTCATCGGCCAGGGATCCCCCGAATATGTCGGACGCTACCTGTGAGTGATGCGATATCTTCCATGTACTGGCATCGACTACGATTATGCCGACAGGAAGCGCGTCGATAATGTTCTGCATCGCGCCCTTTGTTCTTAATAGCTCGGCCCCGCAATTCCTGACATCTTCCTCAAGCTTGCTATAGGCTTTTTTTATAGACTCTTCATTTTGCCTGAGATCGGTGATGTCCCGCACCATCATAAAGACCTCGTTTTTATCGCTTACGATACATCTGGCTTCCTCATACCGGATCTCGCCGTTGACGAATATGATGTACTCGAACGTCTGCATCTCCCCGGTCTTCAGCGCCTTCCCGATGTGATACATCATCGTCCGAGATAGTTCCACCGGCAGCACTTCGTAGATATTCTTACCCAGGATGTCCTCCGGGTCCATGAAAAGATCATTATCCTTATCAGCCTTATAATCCAGGAAGGTGCCGTCTTTGGTCATCCTGAATATTAAGTCAGGAATGGAATTTAACAGAGCGTGTATCCTTGACTCGCTCTTCTTCAGGTCCTTTTCGGCTCGTATGCGCTCAGTGATATCTCTGCTTATGCCGCGATATCCGCGAAATGCGCCCTGATTGTCAAATATGGGCGTACCGCTAGTCTCGAACACTACCGGTCTGCCGGAATCACTAATCATGGTGCATTCGATGAGAGAGTACGGAAGCCTTCCGGAGATTATCGGATAAAATAGCCTGGATACCCTCTTCGCTTCGTCGGGAGCCATAAAGTCAAGTGCGGTCTTGCCGCGCATATCTTCAGGGCGGTATCCCAGGACTTCGACGACCTTGGGGCTTACATAAGTTAATTCCATACGGGCATTGGACTCCCATACCCAGTCATTGATGTTCTCAATGATATTCCTGAACTTTTCCTCGCTTTCCCTGAGTGCCTCTTCTGCTTTTTTGCGCTCTGTGATATCGGTCATGCTGAGAACTGCTGCTATTGTGCGTCCTTCGTTATCAAGTATAGGCGAGCTGCCTATCAGGACGGTTATTTCTTTTCCATCCCGGTCTAACAGCTTCATCTCGAGGCCTGAGATGTTCTCGCCCATGTTCAAAGAGCGCCGTATGGGGAATTCTTCCGGGAGCATCGGAGTGTTGTCCGGCCTTAAAAATGTATAGGGGGCTTCCGGTTCCAGCGAGAATATCCTCTTAACTTTAGTGCCGATCATGTCAGCAGCCCCATGGCTATAATACGACACATCCCCCGTACCGGCATCGACGACTACGACCCCTGTCGGTATCGTATCAAGTATGGTCTGAAGCGTGCTGTTGGCATAGTCCAGTTCGGCAGTCCTTTCATCTACACGCTTTTCAAGCTCTTCCCTTGCCCGTTTCAATGCCTCTTCTGACATATTTTGTTCCGTCACGTCGCGAATAGACTCTATAGCCCCTATGACCTTGCCGTCACTATCGTAAAGCCGGGACGCTATACAGTGTAACACGACATCCCTTCCGTTTACCTTAGCCCTCATCGACTGGGCTTCCAGCTTGCCGTTTTTATATGTGACTTCATCGTATTCTTTTTTCAGCTCATCGTGAGACAGGTTTAGCAGGTCTATGAGCACGGGCCTGCGTTGCCCGTAAAAAGGCAGAGCGTATATGTGTTCCCCTTTACCGATCATTTCCCCGGCCGCAATACCGGTCATTTCTTCCATGGCCTTATTCCAGGCCACGATCTTGCCGAAATTATCAATGATCAGCGTTGCATCCGGGTAAAACTCGATGATATGCGATAGCTCTTCGTTTACATCCGATAGCCGCTTATTAGAACTTTCCAGTTCGGAATGCAGCTTATCCTTTAGCTCTGAAAGCTGCCCCACCACTAAAGCCACAACTATGAACAGTATCGCCCGGATGACAGCCGATGGCATAAGAGTCTCATACAGTATCATGTCAAGCGAGATATGGAAAAGCCCGAGACATAATGCGACATAGATGGCTTTCTTATGGTACCATATCCCTGCAAGTATTATCGGTATGTAGAAAAGGTGCGTATACACTATCTCTATCCCGAGATAAAGGTTCACGAATAATGCGAGAAAAACATTGAATAGAAGTATTATTCCTAAAGCCAGTTCTTTATATTTTTCAAACTTATGCAGATTGGAGGGATTAAACATAATTCTACCATCTTAAGGCTCGCCTTAGTTCTGTTACCAAAATATTCCTGATGGATAATATACATTTAGGCTTAAGACACAATTTTATACTTTTTTTAAATAAATTAAAAATAATAGATACGCTTATAAGAACGATCTTAAAGGAAATATGTTAGACCGTTTTATTTTTTAGCCAGGTCATCGGCCTGCATCGCCTTCGGGCTATACTTTTTAGCCAGGGTTTCCGCATGGTTGATGTCAACATATGTGAGATCAAATTTCTTTTTTAGCTTCTCCGCGAGCTTCAGGCGGTGAGAGCAGCAGGGGTCGCTTTCGTCGGTAAAAAGGCACGTATGGTGTTGAATAATGAGGTTTCGCAGTTCCTCAAGTTCCCTGTCCATGCCGACAAGATAAGCTTCATATGACTCGGCCCAGTTATCGCGGTCTTTAAAAGGATTGCCCAGGACCCTGAACCACTCATAGTCGACACAGTAGTTATATTTATTAGCATATTCTTTAAGGACGGGCTCGATCGGAAAAGTCTCTCCCCTCATACGAACGTCTATCAGGAGAGTGATGTCATTTTCCATCAGCAGCCGGAAGAACTCTTCAGGAGTCAGCCCCTCATGTCCTATGATGTAAAAATCAGGCAGCATGTCTTTTAAGTTTGTATAAGCCTTATCCATAATAAAGATAGTGTTAAGAGAGGGCGACTTCCTTCCTCAGTCCTGCCCTTTTCCGCTCATCATGAATATGAATATGCCGACCGAAAGGACTACGATAGCGGTACCGATGCAGAAAGAAGACGTCGATATCTTAACGCTCTCCGTGATATAGGACGGAGGCGGCGTTGGAGTAACGCTTGCGGATTGCCCTGATGAGCCCGTCATAAAAAAGCTGTTCAGGGATAGTAAAATGACAAGCAGTGCTGCAAAGCATATCATCAGCCGCGGAAGAGATTTTTCTCTTTTACATCTGAGCGTGGAACGTATAGTAGCTTTAAGGTCATGACCGGGTCGTTTTATAGCCATAGATAGCCCCCAAAATGGCTTATTTAATGTAGTGCCCATTTTATTTAAAATATAGCCATGCCTGCCCGGAAGATAGAAAAAGAAGATACGTAAGGATAATGACCGGAGGCATTAAAATGAGATGGTGCGGCGAATTAATGGCTCGCCGCCGCCACGTGCAATGTACTATACCATGTTCGACCGCTATACCATATTCAACTGCTATACCGTGTTCAACATGCTGTACATCGATAATTTAATAGTAATAGATAATATGTACTATAAGATTATAAAAGTTGTTCCATCAAAATGAAAAATTTTTTATTTAATATGCCGATCTGCATCATTACTTATAAAAAACGATACCACTTTTCAAGACTTACGTCTGCCGCCTTTTAGAAGTACCATTGCGCCTGCAGACCCTACCACAATAAGCACCGCAATAATAAGGGACGGAAAATTACTGTTCGTGCTTTCTACCATAAGCGACGGAACAGGCGTCGATACAGGTACGGATGCATTGTCAGTAGTGTCGTTGACCGGGGATGATGACATTGACAGGGCCGAACATATCGCGTTCATATTGAACGCACAAAGTATCAAAAGTATGGCGACAATATTGAAAACATACGATAACCGGTTTGAGCCGGCAGACTCGTTGATCGCCTTGCGCACGTCTTTAACGCCGCGCCCTTTATCGGCCATAAGCTTTGCTATACCCCCAGATATTATTCTACAACATCCATATTATTTAAATTTTGAGGATAAGACATGGATAATAGATCAAGACCATATTTGGAAAATTAGCAGTAAAAGAAGAGAATAATGGCCGGGAGGTTGGGATGGGTTGCCCGGCCATTTATCATTAAAGCGTTTTGCGTGGTTGGGACGTGATGTTTTAGGTGGGATGGTTCACTGCATCCTGGCCCAGAACCGTGTAGGGCGTGTGCAGTATTTGTTTCTGATAATTGATTATGCACAAGCCCTTATATACTATAACCAATAGCATACTGAAAGTATTAGGCCGGCAGTACAAAACAGGATGATGACGTCACAATTCTTGTAAATAATAGTTACGCAGCTAAACAGGAATTTGTCGAACGGGATAATCCATGAGACCTTAAAACGAAGATAGAAAAACTCCTGAGAAGAGATTAGTGCGGCGAATTAATGGCTCGCCGCCGCCACGTGCAATGTACTATACCATGTTCGACCACTATACCTATTTTCCCAAATTCTTTCTTTGTCCTATAGTATCACTATATTCCAGAGTTTTACTTTGTTCAACAGGCTTTACCATGTTCAACTGGCTATACATTGTTCCGAGTTTAACTTGTTGATAAGTCATCTGTGAGAAAGGTTTAAATAATTTTTCCTGTCAAAATAATTCCCAAAAAAGCGAACAGCAAAAGGATTATAAATATTTGAGTCCTACATTGTAAGTTTTAAAGAACGCACATTTTTTACCATACGGATGATGATCAACTGCATACACAATAAGTAAACATTCATATATTAACAAAACAAAAAATATAGTTTTTAAGACATTTGAAACGGCATATGCGGATGGATCTGAATAATAAAAATCTATAAATAATATAAAAAAATCGGCCTGAACACCATCTTATTCATTATTTTTAATTGAACATATACTCACAGTGAATCGATTTGACCAAAAGCCGGCATTAGCTCAAAAGACGCCATATTTTATATATTGGCCGGATCGATAGGTATGTACCAAAATTCTTAAGCTTTTATACCCCAAGGTTTAAAGGCTTAGATCATAACAACAAAGGAGCTACTTAAAATGTTAGCCGGGTCATTTGATACGCTATCCGAAGCATGGTACTATGCAGTGAAAGAGATATACACGAAAGGGCTGCTCGTCAATACAGAATATGGCATCAAGGCGAAGATGATCAACGGCATGCTGCTTGAGATCAAAAACCCGGTACAGGTATGGCACAAAAAAGACCCGTTCTGTTCGCCAGAGAGGATAAAGTTCTACAAAGAGCAGTTCAAAAGAGAATCTGCCGGAAAGCATGGATTCGAATATACTTACATCGACAGGCTGGTGAACTACGAAGGTTTCGACCAGCTGAAATGGATGCAGGAACAGCTAAAGAGCTTAAGGTACGAGTCTAAGCGCATACAGGCGATAACCTGGATACCCGAGGTAGACTGCAACAAAAAAGAGGACCAGCCTTGCTTCCAGAGAATATGGGTGTATCCTTATAGAAATAACAGGCTTGACGTCCACATACATTACAGGTCATGGGACTTTTTCAAAGCTTTTGAGGCGAACATCATAGCATTCCAGGAGCTAATTAAGGACGAGCTCACGGGCCCCACTGACTTTATGCTGGGGTCTCTGAGATGCATCGGAGATAATGTACACATATATGAGGATGATTTCCAGAAGGTAGAGGAAATCCTTAAATGAAAGCGCACAGAACCTGCAGGACCCTTGCCATCACTATTTTTATCTTAATAATAGCGTTGACGCCAGTAGCAGGGGCTGCCTCCGGTGAGCAGACGCTGAACATAGAAGACCTTCGCGCCGACCTTTCTTATGGGACCATAAAAAATACCGTCCCCTCAGGTGAGCCCGTCCCTGTCATGGTAACGGACAGCTCGGGAGCCCCTGTCGAACTGGCAGACATCATGGACGGCATGAGCTTTCTCGGCAAGACTGATAGAGACGGCATGCTTATCCTGTACATAGAAGGCGGCTCATATCTAAACATCTATGCGAAAAAGCCGGGATACAAAGGTTCCGGCATCAAGACGTTCATCGTAATGGACTCTATGACAGGCGGCATAGACATCGCCGGGAGCTACAGGGAATCCATATTGAGCGAATATGGCACCGGCGTCGCCAAAAGAGAAAACACTGCGATAGTAAAAGGGGATAATTTTCCCGTAATGAATATTCTGATCACAGGCGCCCCGGACATCACGTCGGCGATAAACCTGATATTCAGCGTTGAACGGTCGATGCTCTATCCGGTAGTAGACATGGATAACGGCCTGTTCATGATCATTACCGCAATCATGGTGATTTTTGTGTTCATCCTTATAGGCGGCACAGCCTGGATGTCCATAAGGTCTGTGATGTCATTCGTTAATGTCATAAGGCTGGTACAGCGCTATAACAGCGAGCCGGAGAACAGAGAGGATATTAAAAAGGATATCGTGAAGTCGATCATGCCTCGCATATTAACGCGATTCATGCACTGACCTATAAATTGCCGTCCCTCGTGAACTTTACTTCGGGAAAACCTACGATGTCGACCGTCGTGGAGGCTATCCTTATATCGTCATGTCTCTGTATAGCCTCGAGGATCATTTTGTTTAACTTATTATGCAATATCCTTCTTTCCCTTACGCTGGTGACATACCTGATACTGAACCTGATCCAGTTATCGGTCAGCGTCATATATATGGCAGGATCTACGACCTTTCTCTGCAGGTAATATTTTTCTCCGATCTTATCGATCTCTTTTCTGGCGATTTCAGTGATGTCTTCAGTTTCCTTCCTCACGATGCCCAGCATTATTTCCGATGCCTTTCTCCAGTCGCTATCATAGGTGATCGGGACCATGATCTCGTCATATATGAAAGAATGGTCCTTCGTATAGTTGTTTACCGCCATGGATATGACATAGCTGTTTGGTATCACAGTAAGCCGCCCTGACGGCTGGTCTCCGGCCACCCATTCCTTTATCTCCATAAGCGTAGTGTACAGGATGCCTATGTCTATGACGTCTCCGTACCTGGAATTTACTTCGATCCTGTCGCCGACCCGGTATATGCCCGTAGCGAAAAGGATGACGCTCCCGGCGAAATTCTTTAGGATGTCCTGTAAAGTGACTGCCACGCCCGCGCCGATAATACCGTAAAATAAGATCAGGGTCTGGGCATTCTCGATCCATATCCCTATCACGGCGAGTAATATGAGTAAGTAAAATATTATGGAGAAGGCCTTTTTGATGGAGTAGCCGGTCTTCGAATCAGTTATGCTCTTAAGGGCGATGCTCTCGAGCAATATCTTAAAGAAAAAGTAAATAAGAGCTACGGTGAGGAATGTTTCGAATCCCTTCCAAAAATAATAAAACTCGGGGTATTTATAATTGGCACCCCAGAGCAACGCTGCGATAAGCAGAAGCGCAAAAAAGTTAACGACTCGCCTGATCACAAGAGATTGTAATATTTGAAAACATTTAAATATTTCTTATATTTTTTCCATTAAGTTCATGCTTTTGGAAGTTTCACATAGAACACTGTGCCTTTTTTGACATCTCCGGGGACCCGGTTATCGACGCTGATATATCCTCCGTACTTGTCCACTATGACGCTCACTATCGAAAGCCCCACACCGCTTCCGCGGGTCGTCTTTGTCATCCTGTCGAACAATATGGGCTTCTTTTCGTCCGGAATGCCGGTGCCATGGTCTGCTACCCTTACTTCCCAGAATTCATTGCCGTCCTCGACAACTTCCGATATGCCCAGGTCGATCATTTTCTCCGAATGCGGGTCGTATTTCACAGCGTTCTCAAGCAGGTGCATGAAGACATCATGGATGAACTCATTTGCCATCACATAGTGCTCTTCGGGGCCTATGCTTGTATTGACTACGATGGTCTCCTCCGGGAATGCCTTTTTCAGGTCCTTGATATCCTTTTTGATTACTTCTTCAAGTTCCATCCGGACAATGTTCCTGTGAGCCTCTTCTCGTATCTTCCTTATCTTCTTGATATTCTCTATAAGCTTGTTACTGCCCATAACACCCTTTTGCGCCTTCTCGAGATAATGCATCTCTGTCTCGTTGAAATTTGTCGAGAGCGTCAGAAGCTCTATGTAACCCATGCTGATCTGGTTAAAATTGCGGATGTCATGGCTCATCAGGTCAACGTAGAACTCGGCCTCTGTCTTCGATCTCTTGATCTCTTCCAGCTGCTCCTCCCTATCGCTAACGTCAAGTATGAAAATATTGATCCCGGCCAAATTGCCGCCCATGCCGATCACGGGAGATGCGACTAAGTCGATATTGATGTCGTTTGAATGGGTTAGCCTGCCCGGTAGCTTATATCCATATACCTTTATCACTTTTTTATCGCTGTGGGCTTCCCTGACCTTTGAAAGTATTTTCTCGTCCGATATGACGGAGGAGATATCGCTGCCGGTCATGCTTGAAAGGTCGCTGCCAAGGTAAGTGCTAAAGATCCTGGCCGCATAATCGTTGAATTTTTTAACGTTCAAGCGGTCATCCAGAAGTAAAATTCCGGCGGGCATGTCATTAAAGATATTCTCGAACATGACCCTGGTATAAAATTTGCCTGCTCCGCTGACCGCCTTTTCCTGCGTGACGGGGTGCATTGTCAGTATGAAGCAATTTTCGCCGCCCAGTATAGCCTGGACCCCCATGCAGTCCATGAACAGTGTTTCGCCGCCATGCATTACTTCCAGTGATACGGGACCCGCAGCCGTTCCCGGGACAGCCTCTTCAATTAAAGTGACGACCCGTTTCTTTGAGCTTTCCCCAAGAAGGCTATAAACATCTTTACCTGTAATGCTGCGTCCTTGATCCGCGAAATATTTACCGGCCGCCCGGTTGAACAGCCTTACCGTTTTCTTATCCGCGCCGATCACTATCACTGCTTCCGGAAGATTCTCAAAGAGATCCTTGAATCCTTTTAAGTCCAGGGTCATCAGGTCGGTCACTATATCACCTTATTTGACGTTAACAATATTATAAGGAATTAGTCTATTATATAGTTTGTATCAATTTGATTTTATTCTATAATGACCAAAATAAACAGGATATGTGAAAATATTTATAAGTTTACCGCTAGCTCTGTTTGAGACCCATGTTTAGCGGCAATTTAAAGGATTATTCACAGGTTCGTAAAAATAGCGAGAACGCCATCAAGGTAGGCATCATCAGGTGTAACGAAAAATCACAGGTCTGTCCCGGAACGCTATGCTTTAAAGCTATGACCGATAGGACCGCAGCTTTTGAAGGATATGACAAAATAGAGATAATCGGGTTCGACACTTGCGGCGGCTGCGGAATGGGCAGGCCGGATAAGATCCTGAAAAAGGTCGAAGGGTTAAAGATGAGGGGCGCTGAGGTCATACATCTTTCATCCTGCATGAAGGGCAACTGTCCCGCATTTGATACATACCTTGAAGCGATCGGTAAAGTGATAAAGCTAAAGATCGGCACACATTAGACAGTATACTGATCCTATCAATGTTAATCTTAAAGAATAATGTCGGAATCAAGTATATCACAAAAGCATAAAAACATAAAAGATGGGCAGAAATGACATTATCTGCCCGTTAAGCGTTATTGTTTCTTAGCCCCGTTAGACCCGTTCGTACCGTTGTCCACCTTTATTGAGCCATGTGGCCCTTTCTTCTCACTTGCCCAGTTGTAGAGGTATTCGTAGCTGAACTCTTCACCCGTACAATTACAGTCCCCTACGCCCGGAATGTGTAGATAGCCCTTTTTAGCATATTTTTTCGGCAGGCTGCCATTGACGGCGCTCATTATCTTTTTCATTTCCCCGGGAGGAAGGAAGAGGAGCGTATCGTTCGCCTCGTCGTATACGAATGGCTTTCCATTCATGAAGCTCTCGCAATATGTGAATGTGTTCGTCCAGCGGTTTTTCAAGCCTTCATCAACGCTCGAGTTATTTATCATATACATGAACGTATTCCGGTGAGTCTCCAGCCTCGGCCCCGCATCCGCGTAGTCATCATCGTCGATCTCTCCCGATTCCATGGTCTTGTTTATGTCATCGAGCTTTTTCCGGTACTCGTTCAGCGCCGCTTCCATGGGACCGGTGTTATTGGCATTTAACATGGAATTAGCCTCGGCGAGCCTCTCGTCCGCGTGGTTTAGCTGTCGTTGCAATTTTATGTTTGAATTTCCGGCAAAAGATTCGTCCAGGTCCTGAAGGAATATCTTGAAGCCATAGAACGGCGAGTCTGCATTTACCCAGCCATTATAAGGCCCCAGATGCTCTGATTTCGCCATTGATGCCGGTATGGTCGCTAAGATCAAACACAATACCGTCACTAGTATTAACATTCTTTTCATCATCATAGGTCACCTTCTTTCAATGACAGATCAATATGAGTTCACGTTTTTTCCCTCGCCGCCAGTAATGTGACGAACAGTAGCGCAGCAATACATATTATAACGTTAAGACCTGGTGTCGCTGTAGGGGCTGGCGTCCCGGTAGTATCCGGTGAAGAGGATGGTAATATCGTGCTGCCCTGAACGGCGCTTGCATCCGTAACAGGAGAGGGTACGGGCGTGATAGATGGGGTACCTGGAACGATCGGCGTAGGCAAAGCCGTTTGATCATGGTATCCGGAAATATCCACTATCCCCGTATCGATCGGTATCTCCGCATTCTCTTTAAACATGTCCGGGCCTATCACGATCGCCGGGGTCCCGGAAGGAGAAGCGGACGAAGTCGGGCTTACGGATACAGTGATGTTGTAAATTGCTATACCGGCTACTGGCTTTATAGCAACTGGCAAAGAGATCACGGGGCTCTTCGGAGAGCTTTTATTTATGAATATAGGACCGGAAGGTACTGGGCCCATTGCCATGCTTCTGGGTTGATACCCTACAGAGATAGGCGATCCGGGACTATGGGTCATGGCAGGTATCTCTATGGCCGTGACCGTATCGCTCCCTGAATTCGAGACATAAAGTCTTTTGCCGTCAGGGGATATTGCCAGGTCCGACGGATACTTTCCTGTTCCATAGCTTCTTATCTCGGACTTTGAAACTGTATCAAAACCCCTTACTGCTCTCGAACCGGGCTCTAAAACGTAGAGACGGCCGCCATCCTGGCTTACAGCCAGCTTAGTGGCAATGTCGAACATTTCATAGACAGTGATATAGTCACTGCTGTAGTAGTAATTATGTTCAGAAAGCTTACATTCGACTGCGACATCGGCAACCTCGTTCGATACATATACCCGGGAATTATCAGGGCTCACTGCAACCCCGTTTGGATATACAAATTTTGGAGATACCCCTTTACCGGTGAGGTTAAAACGTATGATGCCGTTACTTAGCGGGATCGAATCATCGAGCTTAAATGTAGACGTAAGTACGCATATCACGCTATTCTGCCAGAAATCCGCAATATAAAGCCGCGACCCGTCATGTGAAAGTACCATGTCGACCGGCTGAGAGCCCGGATTATAATACAGGTAAGCCAGTGACAGTTGCCTGGTAAAATGATTCCCATAAGGATCGTATTCGACGAGAAAACCGCTTTGTTTATCTTCTAAAAGAATATACAGGCTTTTTCCGTCCTTGCTCAACAGCATTTTATTAACGCCGCCCTGGAGCCCGTAATTGATATCTCTTGTCGAAGAGATAACCTGTTTCGTCCTCAGGTCAATAGTATCAATGTAAGTATAATATCCATGATACCCCCAGTTAAAGTAAGGCAGCTCAAAGTAAATCACAAAAAGCCTGGTATAGTCCGGACTTACGGCCACCGACCAGATATAGACCGGCCCCATATCTATCGTGTCTATGACCTCGTTATTCACCGTATCTATGACCGATATGCTGTTATTGTTCGCTACGTACAGCAACGGAGAATAGGTAGAAAATGAGCCGTCAGCCAGTATGCTTATCGCTCCGCCGGGATATGCGGTCGTATTATTCAGCGTTATGTCCCCGATGATACCTGGCATCATAAAAGGTATGGGAGTGGGCGTAACAGTATAGGCCGGATTAACTGGAAGCGTATCAATAAAAAAGCCATCGCTGGCGGATGAAACAGCAATGCACTGACATAACAGGAATAATACTGCTGTGACGATCGCCAGATTTTTTAGTGATAAAGTTAAATAGCGGTAGCTCTCAACTAGCCTCATATAGCCCCCCGGCATATAATAGGGTAAGCTTTAGTATCTCATTAACTTATCGTTCAGGCATAAGGGCAAATTTTAAAAATATCAAATAAAGTAGCCTAACAAGAAAATTCCAGTTTATTTTCAAGCATCTAAGGCTAACAAGCGATCAATTCCGGCTTTTAATTTGAAAATAAGACAGCATAGCGCGTTAACAATATGATCCGTGCCTGGAGAAACTTAATAGCCCTTGATAAATAATATGATATCATGCTTCGCGACTATAAAAAAGAGAAAGTGGAAGACCTTCACGACCCTGAAAACCTGGTCGAGCTGGGAAACATAAGCTTAATGAACGGCAACCTTGAGGACGCGGAAAAAAAGTTCAAGGAGGCCATAAAAAGAAAGCACGACTATTGTGAAGCTCATTTCGGCCTGGCGAACCTGTACAGCATGAAAGGATATCTGGAAGGCGCCATCGAAGAGTATGAAGAGACCATAAAGTGCAATGATAAGCACGTTAACGCCCATAACAACCTGGGAAATATCTATTTATCGATCGGAGAAACGGATAAAGCCGTTAAAGAGCTCGAAAATGCCATAAAGATAGACCCTGATCACTCTGTCGCCCACTACAGGCTTGGCCTTGCATATCTGAGAAAAGACAGAGATGATGAAGCCATAAAAGAATTTAAGGAAGCCGCCATGCGGAACCCCGAGTTTGCCGAGGCATATAATACGCTGGGCAGAACTTACGGGCTTTTAGGAAGAGTCGACGAAGCGATCGAAGCATTTAAGAAAGCCATCCTGTTAAAGCATCTGAACTCCGAGTACCATAATGACCTGGGTATCGCCCTGACCATGAAAGGCGATCTTGAGGAAGCGAACAAGGAATTTGCCGAGTCTATCAGGCTGGAGCCCGATTTCCCGGATCCCCATGTAGGTATGGGTAATAATCTTTTAGTGATGAATAAGCTGAACGAAGCCGCATTTGAGTTCCGCGAGGCAATCCGTGTAAACCCCTACATAGAGGAGCCGCACTTGAAGCTCGCTGATATCTACGAGAAAAAAGGCCTGCTTGGCGAGGCGATTAAGGAGTACAGGGAATCCATATTCATTAACCCTGACATCCCGGAAGCCCATTATAAGCTGGGCGTGATATTGATGAACACCGGAAGGAGAGAGGCCGCCATAAGCGAGCTGGTCGATACGGTAAAGCTAGATCCGCGCAATGCCGGAGCATATTATTATCTTGGCAGGATATTCGACGATATGAAGCTATACGATGACGCCATCAAGAATTTTGAGATCGCCATAAAGCTGGACCCATGTCTTGACGAAGCTAAGGCTGCGTTGAAAGAAACGGAAGATAAAAAGAGATCAAAAAAGTAGGATCAGCGGCAGATAGTCCCATTAATTTAAAAATCCTGCTATATAAAAACAATAGCCATATTTTTTATTTTGAGTTCCTATTTAGAGACCTGATTCTTTTTTTATGCAATATACTTTATAATAATAAAGTATAGATAATTATATTAAACCGTTAAAAAGTAAATAAGTAATACCGGTTGTCAGTAGTATCATTGCTTAATATGAGCACGTAACTGATCACAGAGCCTGATATCATGTTAGCTATCGACCCTATTTGCGGAATGTCCCTGAACATAGAAGAGACGAAATATAAAGCGGAAGTGAGAGGTAAGACATACTATTTTTGCAGCGAGCGCTGTATGCAAAGCTTCATGGAAGGGCCGAAGATCGCATATTTCAGCATGGAGATAGGCATAGCCAGCAACATACCGACATACAGCGGCGGTCTGGGGATACTTGCCGGGGATACCGTAAGGTCGTGTGCCGACCTCAGGATACCCATAGCAGCGTTGACTCTCGTGAGCAGGAAAGGGTACCTGAAGCAAAAAATAAACGAGTATGGGGAGCAGATAGACGAGCCGGACGGATGGGACCCTTCAAAGTACATGAGGATCCTTCCAAAGACAGTGACAGTAAAGATCGAAGGAAGGGACGTAAAGATAGGAGCCTGGATATATGAGCAGGTGAGCATGACCGGCGGCAACGTCTCGATATTACTGCTTGATACTGACCTTGAGGGTAACTCGCCGGAAGACAGAAGAATAACGGACCGGCTGTACGGAGGCGACCAGAGGTACAGGCTTAAACAGGAGATAGTCCTTGGCATAGGCGGCTTAAAGATGCTTAAGGCTCTCGATTTTAACATAACGAAGTTCCATATGAACGAAGGCCACTCCAGCCTGCTTATCCTTGAGTTGTTGAAGAAGAACGGCTATGACAGGGAAAGCACGAGGAGCCAGTGCGTATTTACGACTCACACGCCGGTAGCTGCCGCTTTCGACATATATTCTTATGATATGGTAAAAGACATGTTAGGCAAAGAGTATGAGATAGACCGCATAAAGGAATATGCCGGCCCCGATGGCCTCAACATGACACTCCTGGCGTTAAACTTGAGCAAGTACGTCAACGGGGTCGCGAACACACATATGGCAAGCTCGAGGAAGCTATTTCCCGGCTATCATATCAGGTCGATAACAAACGGTATCTACTCCGGGCTGTGGACCTGCCGGCACTTCAGGGAGATCTATGACAGGTATATCCCGGGCTGGGCCAATGAGCCGGAATTGCTTGTCAGGGCGGACGGTATCCCTAACGAGGTGATATGGAACGCTCACCTCAAGGCAAAGAGAGACTTTTTCAAGTATATCAAAGATAACACAGGCACAGTGTTCGATGAGGATGCGCTGACGATAGGGTTCGCTCGCAGGGCGACTGCATATAAGAGAGCTACACTCATACTTTCGGACCTGGACAGGCTCAGGGCCGTAAATAAAAAAGGAAAAATACAGATCGTTTTCGCAGGAAAGGCACATCCGAACGACGGCGTGGGCAAGAGCATGATCAAGGAGATACACGACGACATATGGAAGCTGAAAGATGACGTGAAGATGGTATACCTTGAGAATTACAACATGGATGTCGCGGCAAAAATGGTTTCAGGCGTCGACATGTGGCTTGCAACCCCGAAGATACCTATGGAGGCATCCGGCACGAGCGGCATGAAAGCCGCGCATAACGGGGTCATAAACTATAGCGTGCTCGACGGATGGTGGGTCGAAGGATGCATAGAGGGTGTCACCGGCTGGTCGATAGGCCCGTCCCCGGAAGTGTATATGAGCGAGGAAGAAAGAAGAGAGCAGGAAGTAAGGGACATTTACAATAAACTGGAGTATATTATCATCCCCAAATATTACATGGACAGGGATGGATGGATAGAGATGATGAAAAACTCCATAGCGAAGATATCCTATTATTTTAACACAAATAGAATGATGAGAAGGTACGCGACAGAGGCGTACCTATAATTTCCACGATACAGGGCCGGGAAAATATCGCAATATCATTACACTTTACAGGACAGGATATAGCCATAGATGAAGAAATCATAAAAATAGATCAAATGTTTTTTGTTAAAGACATCAAAAATCTGGATATTCTAAACGTTTATAGAATAATTCAAGGTAATATCCTGAATAAAAGCATATTATTTTACATAAATATTTGAATATGCCTTCCATTTTCATTTTTTAGCAGGAATATCAGCCATATTAGCCGGCGTCATCATAACAGTAAGCGACCGCCGGCCGCTTAGAAATGATAGCCTGGAAAAAATGGAGTGACGGCTTATGTATGCACATAGATCTATTGATTCATGTTATGTTGTCCCGGTGCTCCCGGGCAAGATGGAGGTCTTAAGGCGTTTTTGGGATGAGGTGAATACACAAAGAGCCCCGGAGGCAGAGGAGCATATGAGGGCTGCCGGCTTGAACCGGTTACTGGCCTGTGCCCAGTGTCTGCCTAAAGGAGATTTTCTTGCGATATATACGGAAACTAACCGCGACCTGAAGGAAGAGATGCGCAACGTCATGTCGATGAATACGCCATATTCCAGATTCCTTAAAGATCAATATAAGGATTTTAGCGGCACCGATTTTTGGAGAGAGGAGAACACGCCGAAACTTGAGCCCCTTTTTGACTGGAAGGATATGAACCCCGGGCTTGAGGACATAGGAATGATTAAGAAATATGCGGTTTTTGCCATACCGATACTCCCCTGGAAGTCGGATAATGTAAGGCACTACTGGGAAGAGACAAAGGGCCCGCGCTTTAATGAGACCGAAGAGCATTTAAGGGACCTTGATGTCGTCAGGCTGGTAGCGAACCTGCAGAGCCTGCCTGAAGGCGATTACCTGATACAGTACATTGAATCTGCCGACGACGCGGGGACGGTCATGAGAGATGCGGCTTCTTCGGATCATCCGAGATCGAAGTATGTCAGAGAACAGTACAAGGACTTTAGCGGCATAGATCTCTCGGACCCGCGTAATGATATAATCGTAGACATTTTAATTAACTGGGACGTGAAGAGAGGTTTCGAGACCATCCAGTCGCAGATAGCGGCATCCGAATGATAAGGCTGAGCCCTTGATAGGGTTTAGCCGCTACTTTTTATTTATTCGACATGTTAATTTGAAATATAACGATCTGGATAGCAATTGAAAAGTATCAAAGTTTTTTGATCATAAAAATGATAATGGGCTCGCAGGTCTGCTAATTTTAAACAATAAAGCGCATAAAGGCGGAAAAGGTACACTATTTTCACCACAAAATCTTTGATGAGCGGGGTCTTGCTCAGGTTTTAAGAATGAAAGTACGTGTCTTACTAAATGGTCTTTGAGATGAAGTTTTTATGGTTGTGCCTGTCGGATGGCAGGCAGACACGTAACCTCACAAAAACACGGAAACACAAAATTTTTTTATATGATTTTTTAAGGGCACAAAAAGCACTAAGAATTTACTCACCAAACCACAAAGGGCTCCAGTATCACCGTCAACGCACTAACATCCCTAACGCTCGGCTCAACGCACTAACCTCTCCAAGTCACCAACGCTAAAACAAGACCCGAACATTCCCCAAACCACGAAAGTTTAATATCCCGGTTTGTGTTCCCCTTGACATATAGCAGTGATATATTTGTCGTGTAAGCGTCAACCGTGCAGTTAAAATTTAGTGTTTTTGGAGAATGTTCGGGTCTTGTTTTAGCGTTGGTGACTTAGAGCTCTTCGAGCATTAAGCCGTGCATTTGAGACTTTAGTGCGTTGACGGTGATACTGGAGCCATTTGTGGTTTGGTGAGTGAACCTTTGGGTTTTCGTGACCTTAAATTCTAAAAAAATTTTGTGGTTCTGTGTTTCTGTGAGGTTACGTGCCTACCTGCCATCCGACAGGCACAACGGCAGAACACCGATCCCATAATAGATGTTACAAGCAAGTCTTTACAGAGACCATCAAAAAGTCTTTCATGGGAACACACAAAGGGACACAAGGGTACACAAAGGACTTTTTTAGAAGACTAGCATTTTTTAAAAAAAAATTTGTGGACCTTATTCGCCTTCGTGCGCTCCGCGGTGAAAAATGGTGTACATTAGTCGCATTTGTCGCACACACATGAAAGAACTTACGGAATTGAGCATTTAGATTAAAAGGACCGATTGAGAGATGAACTGTAAATAGGTCTCGCTTTTCAAATTTTCTTAGTGATGTAAAGCAGCGTTAATATAACGATAGTCAGCAAAAACTGGATACCTACGGCAGAAACTAAGATCCCTTTAACGGAGCCTGCAACACCGTCTTCGCCCGTATCAGGAGAAGCTGCCGTGGTGGCTGTTGCAGAAGGGTGGGGTGTCGCAGATATTACCGGTGCTGGCGTAGGCGTGACAGTTGGCATAGGAGTCGGCCTGGGTGTAGGAGTGGGAGTCGGTAGCTTATACACATAATCAGTTAGCGTTATCATCAAAGTCGTCGTGCCTTCCGCCACGTCAACGATACTGGACACCTTCTTACCGTCCTTTTCCACGGTCATATTATAGGTCCCTTTGGGAACGTTGGTGAAAGTATATAATCCCTTGATGGATACGCCATCGCTCGTCATCTGCGGATTGTTCTCGATATACAGCACATTCTTATTCTTATACGTTCCATCGCTGTTCCTTACGCAAACATAGAGCGTTACCTTAGCGTTCGGAACTCCGTTGTCATAAATGTCCAGGACCTTTCCGGATAGCGAACCGGTGACTACGGGCTTAGTCGCGGTCACGAGCGCATGAGCGTCCTCGATGACGCAATCGAAGCCGGTTAGGGCGGTCAACGTTAGTAATATCAGGGATAACAGAACAAATGATCCGCGTGCATTGATCTTATTCCCGCTCATGAATTCACACCCGCATCTATCGGCCTGTTAAGCGTCGCATACGCATCATATACCGAGTATGCCCAGATGATCATCGCCAGCAGCCCTATTCCAAGGTTCTGCAGGAACGCGAGCACCCAGAAAATAAAGTAGACTATGAGTAATAAAGAGCCGAATTTTCTCTCGCCCGAATATATCTGATATAATCCCGGGACTATCAAGGATAATATGTAGATCTTGACACTTCGTTTTTTAGCGTTTTCTTCTGCCTCATAAAAGGCGTCTTCGGGCTTTTCACTTACCGGTTCCGCCGGTTCCCCGTACTTCTCGCGGACATCCTCGTCGGCATAAGCTGCCTGCCTGTATTCTGTACGCTCATATACAGGCTCCCGGTATTCAGCCTGCTCCTCGGGTTCGTCGTACGCCTCTTGTTCCGAATATTCCTCTTCTACAGGCTCTTCTTTCTCATATTTTTCATATGTGAAATTATCGTACCCATGCTCGCTATCTGTGGCCCTTTCCTCTTCTCTGTAACGGAATTTTTCGCCACCTGAGTAATGGTAATTAGGCCTCGGGCTCCTCAATGAGTCATATTCGGCGCGTGTCGTCTCGTCCGATAATATCTCATAAGCCTCCGAGACAGATTTAAAGATCTCTCCGGACCGTGGATCCTTGTTAACATCGGGATGATATTTTTTGGCCAGGATCCTGTAGGCCTTCTTGATGTCATCTATAGAGGCCGAGGCATCCAGTCCCAATATCTCATAATAATTCTTATCGATATCCACAGTACCCACTGTCCCGATTTCGTTAATAATCTTTTTCACTTAGAATGTACAATATATTAATTGTTTATGGTCGGTAGGGCAAATAAAAAATTAAATATCCCCTATCGGGAAAAAATCAGTCTTTCTTCCCTTTCTTCGCCCAGTACTCTTCGGCTTCCTTTTCCATCTTTTCAAGCCGCTCATAGTAATCAGGGAACTCGTTAAGATGAGCGAGGGCTATCTTGCCGGTAACCATCTCGTCGTCATTGGTGACGTTAGTCTCCGGGTCCCTCTTGCCGTGTTCAAGCTCCACGTCCATACCGTACCGGAACTGTTCAATGTCGAACTTGTCCCACTTGATCCCCAGTTTTTCTCCGATCTCTTTGGCCTTCTTTTTTGTAAAAACTCTCTTTTCGGTCATCTATATCTCCATGAAATAGGACGACGCCTACGGATATATAATTTTGCAAAAATGAGTAATTAATTTCACCATAAAAGAATAAAGGCCGTTGCCATAATCGATAAGCACCTATAATATCAAAGCTTAATTCCTGATATCATAGTCGAGTATGACCTGCCCAAAGAGAAGTAGATTGAGATGAGTAAAATTGACACATACAGGGAAAAGCTCAGGATCATGAGTGACTGGGAGCCGTATTTACTAAGCGAGTCAGGATTGCCGGGGCCGAGAGGCAATATCGAGCTCGCTAAAGCTGTGGCCGAAGAAGGAGACGAAAAACTGTTCAAAGGATTTTTAGAGCTTACTCCTGACAAAGCTCCGGTTAATTCGCCGTATGAGTTTTTGGCCTTTTGCGGGGTCATAGGGATGGGCAGGCTAATGTCCGAGGGAAAAGTGGAATGTACGGAACTGTTAAGAAATCTGGCCTCAGACCCCAGATGGAGAATGAGGGAAGGGGTCGCCATGGCTTTACAGCGTTACGGGATGAAAGACATGGACGGCCTTTTAGAAAAGATAAAGCCGTGGAGCACGGGTAGCCCGCTTGAAAAAAGAGCCGCGGCCGCGGCATTATGCGAACCTGTGCTGTTGACGGACAGGGGACAGGTAGTGAAAGTGCTCGATATTCTGGATAGCATCACAGCTTCGATCGAAAATACCGGCGACAGGAAAAGCGAGGATTTTAAGGCATTAAGGAAAGGCATGGCATATTGCTGGAGCGTGGCGGCAGTGGCTTTTCCTGAAGAAGGTAAGAAAAGGATGGAAAAATGGTTTTCTGCCGACGACAAAGACATTAGATGGATAATGAAAGAGAACCTAAAAAAGAACAGGCTCTTAAAGATGGACAGGGAATGGGTCGATAAGTGGATGGCAGAGATATAGATCCTGCCTGCTTTCATTTTTGGAAGGCTAACTATTTATCATAAAGAGTTTAAAAATCGCATGATACGCATGACAGCGATTACTGCCCGAGACCTTAAGAAATCATATGGCAATGTCGAAGCATTGAACGGATTATCCATCGATGTCGAAGAAGGAGAGTCATTTTGCCTGCTCGGCCCTAACGGCGCCGGAAAAAGCACGACAATAGGCATCCTGACAGGATCGATAGAGCCGACAGCGGGCAGCGCCACAGTCATGAGGGTAGACACGATCAAGGATCCGATGGGCGTCAAAAAAATGATAGGGATAGTCCCCGAGATGGAGTACCCGCCCAGTTTTTTGACTGTGAAGGAATATCTCGACATGGTCTGCAGCATCAGAAGGGTCCCTGACCCGGAGCCAAAGATAAAGCGATGGATAGAGTTTTTCGACCTGGGTAAAAAGGAGGACGTCCTCTGCAAAGACCTTAGTAAAGGCACGAAAAAGAAAGTGATGATATCGGCCGCGCTAGTGCACAGCCCTAAATTATTATTCCTTGACGAGCCGTTCCTTGACCTCGACCCGGTGGTCCAGCGTAACCTGAGAGAATACCTGCTGTCATACGTCAAAGAAGGCGGCACCATCTTCCTGTCCACGCATATTTTGGAGATAGCCGAAAAGCTCTGTACGAGGGTCGGCATACTATATAACGGCAGGCTCATCGCATGCGACGACATCTCAGTCCTTAAGAGATCTCAGGAGAGCCTGGAAGACGTCTTTATGAGGCTCGTGGCAGAGGAGGCTTAAAGTGTCCGTAAAAACAGATCTGTTCATGCTTTTTATCAAAGAGGAGTACAGGGCACAGTCGTCTATGTTCAGGAGCTCGTTCCTGATGTACCCCCTCTTCAGTCTCGTATTATCCGCCATAATGGGGCTGATGCTCCTTCCCATGCGCGCGGCCCTTTCGACGTTCGAGCTTGTGACTCTCGCGCATGCAGGCATCTTTATAGCGGGCATGTTCGTCGGCGGGTTCGCCATGTTCCAGGACCAGATACTTGAAAGGCGGATGGGGGGAATAAGGCTTTTACTTAACATCCCCGGCACGCTGCCGATAACCTATAAAGAGGTCTTCTCATATTTCTACATCAAGGACATCATTTATTATATCCTGATGAACGTTCTCCCTGTGCTGTTAGGATTATACATATCCACGTTTGTCACCGGGCTTCATATTGACCTGCTCTTAGCCGCCGTGACATTCATAATAGCATTTATCACAGGCGTCTCTTTCACTTTCGCGCTGTCAACAATATTCGTTAGAAGTAAGCCCCTGATCATCCCTGTTTTAGCAGGGATGATATTCATCGCCTATACCGGACTATCCGGTGCTTCAAGCCCGCTTACGACGATAGGCGGCTGGATGCCGTTCGTCGGGACATATACTGGCGGCAACCTGGATGGTGTTGCCATATCACTGGCCGCGTTCTTGCTTTTGTCGGCGTTTTCGTTGGCTTTCATCAAAGAAAGGCCTACACAGTCCGAAAGAAGATACAGGAGCAACTTTAGCTCGATCGCTCGCCGGCTGTCACCCTTAAAAAAATACGCTTCCCTGGCCGCGAAAGAATGGATAGACCTTACCAGAAGCGGGGGACTGATGACGGTGCTGTTCAGCTTTGTCCTTCCTCTGATCTTCCTGTGGGGACTATTATGGCTGTTATCCAGCGCGATGACGTTCATGATGGGAGACTCCACAGTAAGCCTTGAGTTCAACATCATGTTCTACTCGATAGTCATAGGCTTTTTCTCCACCGAGGTTTACGGATGGCTTAACAACCTGGACTCGACTGAAAGCTACAAGACTTTGCCCATTTCCATGCCCGAAGTGATAAAGGCAAAGCTGATACTGTTCGTAACGCTTAACACCATCGTCTCGGTAGCTTATTTAAGCCTGATATGCATCAGCAGGAACGAGTTTAGCTTATTCCCGTTCGCCCTGTTCACGATGTTCATGACATCCTCTTATGTTGGAGTTCTCACGGCATACATGACTGGCGTGTTCACGAACAGCCTCATGTTCGACTATAAGGTCTTGACGAAATACTCGCTTGCAGTGGCGCCCGTGCTCATCGTGCTGATAATCATGTCGTTCACGCCGGACCTGTTATGGGGATCCATCGTACTGGCCGCGCTGCTGGGTATCGTAGCTTATGTGCTGCTCGGAAGGATAGATAAAAAGTGGAGCAAGACAGATTTCCGGTTGTAATAGGCTTAAAAAATCTTGCGAAATAACCGGTTCCATGGGCTACTCCGTAATTTTATGAACATAGATCTCCAGACAGAAGTTATTGCCGGGAAATTTTCTCTTTTTACCTCGAAGATCTCAAAGGATTACTAAACTGTCAACCACTAAGCGCACAAAGGCGAACAAGGAACACTAATTTTTTATGTATGTGCTAATCCTCTAAAAAAGTCCTTTGTGTACCTTATTCGCCTTTGTGCGCTCCCATGAAAAACTTTTGATGGTCTCTGTAAAAATGGGCATATAACATCTGTTCTGATATCGATGTTTTGGCGTTGTGCCTGTCGGATAGCAGGTAGACACATAACCTCACAGAAACACAGAAACACAAAAATTTTTTAAATGATTTTTTAAGGGCACAAAAACCCAAAGGTTCACTCACCAAACCTCTAAGGCTCTAGCATCACCGTCAATGCACAAACACCTCTAACGCCCGGCTCAACGCTCAAAAACACGAAATCACCAACGCTAAAACAAGGCCCGAACAATTCTCCAAGGGCACGAAAGTTTAACTGCACGGTTGACGTTTCACGATCGATATAATTCTTGATGGATCATGGGGGTACACAAACCGGGATATTAAATTTTAGTGTTATTGGAGAATGTTCGGGCCTTGTTTTAGCGTTGGTGAATTAGAGAGGTTAGTGCGTTGAGCCGAGCGTTAGGGATGTTAGTGCGTTGACGGTGATACTAGAGCCCTTCGTGATTTAGTGAGTAAGATTTTGGGGTCTTTGAGCTCTTAAAAAATCATATAAAAAATTTTTGTGTTTCCGTGTTTCTGTGAGGTTATGTGTCTACCTGCCATCCGACAGGAGCTACCTAAAAAAACTTCATCTCAAAGACCGGGTAAGTACGACACGTTCTTTCATTCTTAAAACCTGAGCAAGACCCCGCTCATCAAAGATTTCGTGGTGAAAAAAAACTAGATTTCCTATTTCATTTATCAAAGTATACCTATAAATTCACAAATTTATGAAAATGATCGCTTATAGTCATTATTCCACTATCAGGCTTACCGGGAATGAGTTGCCGTAGGGTGTGTATATGCTTCCCGTAAAATTATTCATTTTCAGGTCTTTTCGTTTTATAGGGCCGAGAGCGTTGAAACGTACATCTATCTCGCGGTCACGGTCGTCGATCTCGACCTCGAAGTACCCGCCGAGCATGGGCCTCGCGCCGTTAGAACTGTCACGGTACAGGAAACATGTGTTCAGGTAATTGCCTGTATATACGCCTGTATGCGTATGCCCGCATATATGAAGAAAAGCTTTTGACGATATGACAGAGATGCGTTTGAACCTGCCATAGTACCTCAGGCAGCTGTGCTGGACCAGTATAGTGTTATTATCCGCCAGCTCCGGCGATGCGGTTATGCCAAGGTCCGGCGATAAAGGAAGTATCTCGCCCGGCTTTATAAAGATGCCTTTGTTAAAATTTAGAGTCCTCCTCTTCTTTCCTCTGCCGGTATAATCCCTGTTACCGGGGACGTGATAGACTCTGCCGTATTCCTTAGTCAGCATCGAAAGCATCGTGTCATAGCACTCCTGGGCTTTTTCGATGTCTTTTGTCACCACGGCATTGGTAAGGTCGCCTGCGGCTATCGCCGCATCATAGTCGATGCCCCTCTTTCGCGTATCGCTGATCATGGCCCTGACAGCTTCCACATTCCCGTGCACGTCAGAGAAGCAGAGAAGTCTCATATGGTTTATAATATTTTTTTATATTAGATATAGTTTTATTTTCCTGAAATTTCACATTTTACGAAAGACAAAAAATGTTCATGCATAGCTATGCAGTCCCGGGATAATATAGGATACGCCAAAATATGTAAAAATGACCGACAGGAAACCGAGTATCGAAACGAATGCGGCGTCTTCGGCCTTCATCCCGGTCCTTCTCAGTATAAGATACAATAAATATACGATAACGGTTATCAGCGACCAGGTCTCTTTAGGGTCCCATGACCAGTACGAGCCCCATGCAGTATTGGCCCATATTGATCCCATTATAATACCGGGAATAATTAAAAGCATGCCCGCCGTTATTGACCGGTATGCGATGGAATCGAGCTTTGCCATAGAGACACTATCAAATTTGCCGGAATAGATATGGAAAACGATTGCGAATGATGCCGCTGCTGAGATCGCGAACATACCGTAGGATAGCATCAGTACCGGTACGTGTACCATCAGCCAGCCGCTGTTTAGAGATCCGGATATTATCGGTGAGGGGTCCCATGACAGCGCCGAAAAAGAGACCAATGAAGCTGTGAATGCTGCCGCGATCATATAGAATGGGAGAGAATACTTCTTATGATAGCCGTATGTAGCGGCTATGCCGGTCGCCAGCGCAAGAAGGGATGCCGTCTCATATAAGGTAGCCCAGGGAGGCCTTCCGGTGTAATACCACCTAAAAGATAGAGCGGCCACAATGAGCACGCATCCGGCAGCCATGAGATAAATAGATTTACTCCCATTTTTTTGCAAAAATGATATGATCATGAACAGGACTGCCGCTACCACGGCTAAAGCCAGCAACCATTGTTCTAATGCCACGGACATATTACTCTCAAAACCTTTATATTCAACTATAAAGTATATTCGATAGCTAAAAAGATAATTGTTAACTTAAATAAATAACGGTGGGTAAATGGCTTCAGGTAATAAGTACTATTTCTCTACAAGAGACCTCCTGGTGCTTGCCATACTCGGCTCTCTGGGAGGCGTGTTATCCACTTATGTGGGTTACATCGCGAACGTTATCAACCATCTTGTAGGAGTGCCGTATGGAGCGGGCCAGATAGTCGGAGGCCTTCACGTACTGTGGATGGTCCTTGTGGTGGCCATAACAGGCAAAAAAGGTTCCGGTGCACTCGGAGGGCTTGTAAAGGGTTTCGTCGAGTTCATATCAGGAAGCAGACTGGGCGTGTTCGTGATCTTTCTCTCACTCGTTGAAGGTATCTTTGTAGAACTGGGATACTGGCCTTTTAAAGAGAGGAGAGGACTGGCATACATGCTTGCGGGAGGACTGGGCTCGTTTGCGAACGTGCTTGCGTTCCAGCTCGCATACCAGGTATACGATAATATATTCCTGTTTGGGGCTGTAAGCCTGCTGGCTTTTGTATCAGGTGTCGTCTTCGCAGGATATTTCACATCGGGCATTGTCGGCAACCTGGAGGACGCAGGCATTGTGAGGCGTGAGAAAAAGAAAGAAAAGCTATTGTCCTTTAATGTCCCTAAAGCGTTCGCGCTCATACTCGCGCTGGCAATGCTGTTTTCAGCAATATATTACTTTGCGCTGGTGCAGATCAAAGGCGATCCGCTGGAACTGGAAGTCACCGGGGATGTCGCATATACTAAAAGCTATTATCTTCCGGTATACAGCGATAAGTTCGTAACGATCAATGCAAAGCTCGACGGGCAGGTAACACATCTTCCTGCGCAGGATTATACTGGATTGCCCGTGAGCTATATACTTAGAGATGCAAGGGTAGGCGAAAAGGCGACCATGATCGACGTAGTAGGCTCTGACGGCTATTACCAGTCATTTTACCTGAGCAATATCACGGACAATAACGACCTCCTCATCCTGGAAGAGGATGGTGAGCTCCGCCTTGTGGCAAAAGGATACCCGGGCCAGCTCTGGGTGCGTTATGTCAAACAGATAAGGGTTTATTGAGGTGTAGGATATGAATAGAAAAAGTATAGCGATCGTGATTGCGCTGGTCATGCTTTCGGCCATAGCGCTGGGATGCACAGACAGCACAAAAAACGAGGCATTAAATTTTGAAGTAAAGGGAGAAGTGGAAAATCCGGGAGCTTACAACCTGGAAGACTATAATGACAGGCTGGTCACGATCAACGCAAAGCTCGACGGAGATGTCACCCATCTGCCGGCGCAGGATTATACAGGCGTGCCCTTGAGAACGGTGCTGGCGGATGCGAAAGTCAAGACCGGGGCGACAATGGTCAGTTTCCTTGCCTCGGATGGATACAACCAGGTCTTCGAGCTTTCTAACGTGACCGCGAACGATAACCTGATACTCATTGACGAGGACAACACAGTGAGGCTCGTGGCCAAAGGATACGCGGGCGGCATGTGGGTCAGGTACATCAAGACCATCGAGATAAAATGATATCCATTAAAGGACTATCCTTTTCTTTTTTTAACACCGAGAAAAAAGTACTGGATAGCATCGACCTTGACATCCCCGGAGGCCAGTTCCTGGCCATCACGGGGCCTTCAGGATGCGGTAAGTCCACTCTCGCTCTTGCGATAGGAGGGTATATCCCGCACGTTTTCGAAGGAAAGATGTCAGGTACGGTAAAAGTTGAAGGAGACATTACCACAGATCTTACGCTGAATGATCTGGCGACCAGAGTAGGCATCGTACAGCAGGACCCGGAATCGCAGCTCTGTACGCTGAACGTGAAAGACGAGGTGTGTTTCGGGCCTGAAAACCTGGTACTTCCCCCGGGTGAAGTGGGAAGACGCCTGGAAGAGTCATTATCCATGGTAGGCGCCTCTCACCTTATTGACAGGCAGGTATACGAGCTTTCGGGCGGGGAGAAACAAAAGGTCGCAATAGCCTCCATACTTGCGATGCATCCGCGCACCATCATACTCGATGAGCCCACATCCAATCTCGACCCGACATCAACGTCAGAAGTTCTTGCCACGATACAGGAATTAAAGAAAAAGACAGGCCTTACGATCATCGTGATCGAGCATAAGCTGGACATGGTGATGTCTATGGCTGACAGGCTGCTTGTGATGGATAAAGGAAAGATAGCGCTGGACGGCAAGCCTGCAGAGGTCATCGAGAGATACAGGGACGAAGTAAAAAAGATAGGGGTTCGGCTGCCTTTTAGGAACAAGTTCTCTCATACGGACCATACTCACGGTAACGGAGAGCCGATAGTAAAGGCGGAAGACCTCAGGTTTTCATACGATCACAAGGAGATCCTTCACGGCATTGATTTTGAGGCCAGGCATTCGGAGATAATCGGGCTTATCGGGCCGAACGGCTCGGGTAAGACCACTTTTCTTCTACACCTAATGGGCCTTAACCATCCCCGTTCCGGAAAGATCAGCGTCATGGGGATCGATGTCACTAAAGCAAAGACCTCGGGCATGGCCCGGAAGGTCGGGTATGTTTTTCAGAATCCGAATTCCCAGATATTCGAGCGCACTGTTTTCGACGAGGCAGCCTTCGGATGCAGGAACTTGAAGTTCGATAACGAGTATATAGATACCACGATAAGCTCGATGCTTGAGAAATACGGGCTCTCGAAATACAGGGACAGGCATCCTCACGGCATAAGTTTCGGAGAGAAGCGCAGACTTAACCTTTGCTCTATCCTGCCTCACGGCCCGGACGTGATAGTTCTGGATGAGCCGTTCGTAGGCCAGGATTTCATTAATGTTTCCAGGATGATAGAACACATAAATGAGCTAAAGAAAGAAGGGAAGACAGTCATTCTGGTATCCCATGACGTAGACCTTGTTTACAAGCACTGTGACAGAGTGGTCTTATTCAAGTCGGGAAATATCGCCGTCGATGATGAGCCCGAAGAGGCGTTCAGGAAGATCAGTGAGATGGGCATGAAGGACTATCTGCCGGGTGCGTGGTCCTGATGAAGATCAAGTTTGAAAAAGGAGATTCTTTCCTGCACGGGCTTAACCCTGTCACCAAACTGCTCGCGCTGGTAGTCTACAGTATCTCGGTTTTCATGTTCGATAGCCTTGAGATACTTATAGCCTCTTTCCTCTGCATGCTGATCCTTGTCGCCAGCGTAAGATCGTCATCGTTATGGTCGTTCATAAGGTCCAGATTTATAATCACATTCGCGCTCCTCGTTTTTGTCATACAGATCATATTTACCAGGGGAGGGGACGTCTTTTTTAGCGTCCCGCTTATCATTTTTACCATCGACGTCACCATGCTCGGAGTATTAAGCGGCGCAGTGGTCGCTTTAAGGTTCATAACGATAATAATAGCCAGCGCGATATTTGTCGCGACGACCGAAGGAAACGAGCTCGCATATTCCCTTATGAGAGCCGGGCTGCCATACAGGTTCGGCTTCATGCTGGTGACTGCCATACGTTTCATACCGGTATTCGAATCCGAATCAAGCACGGTGATAAATGCCCAGCGTGCCAGAGGCCTTGATATCGACAGCGGCGGGATAAAGGGAGTCATCAAGTCCATACGGTATACGATGCTTCCGTTAGTCGTATCCGCATTATCGAAAGTTGACGCCCTTGTCATCTCCATGGAAGGAAGAGCGTTCGGATATAAGCGTACAAGGACGTTCACAAGAAAAAGCCGTTTTAGAGCCAGGGATATATTGATCATTACCTTCTCTGCAATAATATTCATAGTCCTGGTCCTGAATATGTGGTTCGGCTGGTTTGTCTTGCCCCAGCTGGAAATCTATAATAACTAAAATTCATTTTTGTAATTTTTATATAAAACAATGTAACTAAAATTGATTGCATGTTTCTGGTTTTCAAAAGCATAATTAGTTATATTTATTACGCTTAAGCCATTACTAATAAGGGGTGAATTACTATGAGGAAGAACCAGTTATTTGCTATCACAATAATAGGACTGATGCTGCTGGCCATAACAGCGGTCTCAGGATGCACATCGACAGGCACGGGAGAGGATTCGGGACTAAAGTCCGGCCTTGCCGATAACAGCGACTTTAAGATAGAGGTCACAGGCGGTACGACATCGCCGGTTACTGTCACATGGTCCGATATCCTTAACATGGAATTTGTCGAGGTAAAGGGAGTTACAATGATCAACTCTGTCGGCACCGAAAAGACCAGCGATTATGTAGGCGTGCCGATGATGGACATCATCAACAAGGCAGGCTGCCCCGACGGAGAAGTCTCCTTCAAAGTAGCCGCACCGGACGGGTATAACAAGGTATATACCAGAGCACAGATGGAAAAGTCCATATTAGGCTTAAAGGAGAACTCGACCGCCCTTACGAATAACATTAACAAGAATTCAATAAAAATGGTAGTTCCGGGAGAGCCCGGCGACATGTGGATGAAGCTTCCTGTAAAGATCGATATAGTTGCAGGCAGCCTTAGCAATGTCAATGACAAGGAACCTGTCGTCCTTAACATCACCGGAAAGGTAGAGAATACCAAGAGTTTCAGGCTATCCGACCTTAAGGCGAACCCCATGAAGACGATGACAGTCCCGTATAAGGATGATACGACCCTGACCGTGACCGGTACATACTTTAACAAGCTTCTCGAGGAAGCAAAGCCAGCTGCGGATGCTGCGGAGATCAAGCTCATAGCCGAGGACGGTTACTCGAAGACTATCGCGCTCTCTAACGTGATCGCATGTGAAGACGCCCTTATAGCCTTCAACGACGACGGCACCCTCCAGAGCATATTCCCCGGAGAGAGTTTCGGAACATGGGTGAAGCAGTTAGTCACTATAGAAGTACTGTAAGCGTGATAAAGGATGGAAAAAGCATATAAGTACCTTATCGCAGGACTCGCGATAGGTTTAGTATTAGCGGTCGTGGGCACATTTGCCCTAAGCCCGTCTCTCATGGGGTCACAGGATAACTGTGACGAATGCCATGAAGGACACGGCAGCGTTGTAGCGCCTGACGTCAACGTGAATGGCACGATACTTTTAACGGGCGATACTCCGCAGGACGAAATGATCCCCATAGCGGACATATTTAAATTAAAGCAGAAAGACGTAGTGACCCTTAAATTGCAGAATGACGAGGGAATACCTTCCAGAGGAGTCCCGGTATTCGATTTCCTCAAGGCTTACGGCGTAAATGATTTCGAACAGATAATATTGTACGCTGACGACTTTGAGGTCACGGTCAATAAAAGCGAAATGACCGAGGACACGGTATTCGTTCCTCATGAGTACTCTATACGGATACTCAGCAGCAATATGCCCGTATCGGTCTGGCTCAAGAACATCAAGACCATAGTTGTCGTCGGTAAAGGCGGCGACTCGATCTCCGTGAATGGAAAAGAGATCACGTTCGGCGAAATGCTTAACGACGGTATCGATACTATGGTGACCAGCCGAAGGACCAACGGCTACATATACGAGGATCAGAACTACCAGTTCGAAGCAGGATATGTAGTAACTGGTATCGGCTTAAAGGACCTGCTGTTCAAGGAAGGCTACAAGGATTTCTCGAAGGTGACCATAAAGGGCTCATCGGAAAAAATATTATTACGTTATGAGGTCCTTGACGGAAGCTATTTCCTTACAAGGGACCAGGGCAAGATCAAGCTTGCCACTGCCGACAAGAACAGGCCTTTATGGCAGAGCGTAGAGTCTATAACGGTGGAATGATGTCTGCACCGGCAGGAAGGATAGCCGTTATCCTTCCTTTTATTTTCATGATCTTATTTTCCGGATGCGTTACCCAGGACAACACATGGTCTATGACCATCAACGGGGATCAGGATGCGATCATTAACGAGTCGGTCTATAATAAGATGATCAATTGCAGCAGCACATATGATTGTATAAAAGGAATACCGCTTGAGATCTTTTTGTACTATTATGGCATTTATCCGGTAGAGTCAGTATCTTTCGCAGATAAAACATACCTGTGGGAGGATGTCGCATACGTTTCTGCAAAAGATATAGAAATGATGGTGCTTCCGAACGGGACTGTATTTTATGATGGCGCGATCACTCAGACGGATCACATCAATGTGGACGTATCCGATCTTCCGCCGGTATCGACCCTGAGCATAGCGCCGTCGATACTGGACGCTCTCGGCATAGAAGATACCGAAGGCAGCATCATAGAGAATAAAACCGATAGGATCGTCCTGTTCTACATTGACGGTATGGGCTACGGAAGGTATTTGAACGCCTCATCAGAAGGCATAATTAATAACATTACTGCAATGGGACCGCCTATTAAGGCTATTGACGTATACCCGTCCATATCCAGGGCGAATAGCAGGGCCATGGTGACCGGAATAGCCCCGGACATCACAAAAGGCGATCTCAAATCATCTATGCCTGACGGCGTGACCATCTTACACAAGGTCTCCGATAATGGATTAAAAGCAGTATGGGTAGGAGGGATAAGCTCTCCGGTATACCTGGATGACCATATAGTGTATAACCTTGACAGTAACGCCAACGGCAGCCAGGATGACGAAGTGGCCGAAGAGGCTATCAGGCAGTACGAGTCCGGCGCTGACCTGATGATAGTCCACTTTAAGAACACGGACTCCGTCATGCATGACTATGGTCCGGAATCAGCGGAGGCCAGAGAGGCTTTAAGTTATGCTGATGCCCTTGCCGGAAATATCATTCATCACCTTGATCCTGGCACCGTCGTGATTATATTCTCCGACCACGGGGGACATTACACGGAGGAGGGCGGGAATCATGGGACGCTGTTGCCTGAGGACATGATAGTACCGATATTCGTACACACGATCTAACGATTTTTTATTTTTCTATTTTTGTGAGACAGAATGTCCTCATCCCCAAAATAATATTATATAACATCTTGATAATGCAAAAGAACCAAAAAATAGTAAGCTATTCCTTACCCGGAGAATTGCTCAATAATTTAGGCAGACTTTATCGATGCTCATATATTTTATTGATCAGAGACTTCAATACCTTGTAAAGGGCTTCAAAGTTATGATGTCCTTTGCCTTTTTTAAAAGGAGACTGCTGTGGGCAGGCCTAAAGCTTGCCGCCTCTATCAGGGACTTTGCGATGCTGTCCTCTATGTCATGAAGGACTATACCGGAGTCGTTCTCGTAACGCTTTATGAACTTACATGCGAGGCGGTATTTTTCATCGGTGAACATAGGCTCGGTATCAAGCAGGAAAGATATCGCCTCGCCCACGTCTTCCTCGGGGCGGCCGGGCCTTGACAGTTCGAAGTCGATGCCATAGATGATACGTTCCGACAGGATAAAATTCTTGAATATCGCATCGGATTTAAGCAATACACTGTCCTCGCTGTAAAAAGCAAGATGGAACCGTGCAAGCCATGAGGCTACCGACAGCACGAGGTCCTGGTCGAACTTTTCGTTCAGATGATCGTTAACGGTCTTCCCGTCTATGTACTCCATGAGCACGGCATTATCCCTGGCCTCTATCGGAGCAGGCACCGCAATGCCCAGATCATACGCGGCGCTCAGCACGCGGAACTCGTTTTGCCATCGGTCGGTAGCGTATAGCTTTAGAACATATTGCTTACCTGCTCTTTCGACTAGATAAACGCTATTTTTTTTACTCGGGAATTTTTTTATGAACCTGAGTCTCTCGAAAGGATGCGGAGGCGGGACCTCTAACATTATCTTAGCCTTCCTGCTCCGCCATGAGCATATAGATATCCGACACTTTTTCCTTTGAAGCCCTTGATATGTTCATATAACAAAACGGGCAATAGGTGATGACCTGGCCCGGGCTTTCCTCGATTATCCTTTTTGCCCTTTCTCCGGAAAGCATCCTGTCGAAGGACATCAGGCCGCCGCCTGCGCCGCAGCATGCTCCGGTGGATTCGTCCTTTGAGCCGGTAAGGATATTGTGAACTATATCATGCCTGTCCTTTGCATGGCACGGGTCGTGGATAATAGCTCCGGGAGCATCAATACGGGTATCTTTTAACAGGTCGATGGCAAGTATTATCTCCGCATCAAACCCGTCACGCCCCTTATATAGAGTTTTAAACGCGGAATAGCAGCCGGGACACACGGTAATGATGCGCTTCACGCCAGCCTCCTTAAATTTTGCTATGTTCTTATCCACAGCCTCGTTTGCCGATACAATATCGCCGAGGTTATATAACGTGGAGCCACAGCAGGACTCATCATGCATAATTTCATATTTAATGTCCTTTTTCTTTAGTAATTTTTCGGTTGCGTTTAAGATCTCCGGTACTCTATACTTTCCCGTGCATCCCCTGAACAATAGAGTATCTATACTGCTGATGCCCGAGCCGTCTTTCGCGTGGACATCGATATTGTATGGATTACCGCATTGTTTTACCGAGCATCTTATAGAATCGAGATGTTTTGCGATGATACCCTTTTTAACGGCATTTATCCTTGTCCTGCGATTAAAGAAAGATATCCAGCACCCGTTGCATAGTGTGCACCTGTAAAGCCTTTCTATGTCCTCATCGCTAAGTTTCCCGGTGATAAGGAACTTAAGATACCGATTTATCGACCTGTGGGGAGAGCGGTCCACATCTAAATACTGCTCTAACACAGGGCACCTGCATCTCCATATGATCATGAAAGGGCATACCATGTATCCTGCATAGGCCACAATGGCCAGGAGTAATAGCGTTGCTGTGCTTAACGGGAATAATGGGCATAGAGTGCTGCCTCCTAAGAGGTTATTGTAAGATCCGTCGCAGGGCAGAATTGTTAAAACTGCCAGTCCCACGCACATCAACGATGCTATCTTTCTGTATTCACTCCCCCAGCGTTCGAATTTAATTTTAAATGTGGTGAGGAAAATCACAATTCCTGCACCCATAAGTATCAGCGTGCTGAAAGGAGCGAAAGAGCATAAGGAGTTATAGCCAAGATAGTTCATCCGGAAAAGTAAATGGTCTGCAGGCATTGCGGGATCATGACAGCTATGGCAATAGCTGTTCCCGAGAAAAAAATCATCCGGCATGAGCGTTAGTATACTTAAAACTACAAGGATGAAGGAAACGAATAAAGCGATCTTTCTTGATATGTCAGAGGTCATTCCATAAACATTAGTTAACTTAGCTATTAAAAGTTTATGATAATATATAAACCAAAATTAAAAACCCAAAGGTAATAGGATATTTTATCCTGGACCTGACCCGAAATAATTAATAAGGCCCGTTACTGGTTATCAGGCCTTAACTTTTTTTTTGGATTTTTCCGGGTCCATATGCTCATGAGGCCATGCCTCACGGCTGAGATATACGAGCTCAGCGTTAAGGTCCGAGGCGATCTTTTCCAGCTCAGGCCGTCTCATGTGCGGGACATTGAACTTGAGGTCCCCGCCCTCTACGGCGACGACCCTGAACCTCGGCTGATGCTGGCCCTTTTTGGCTTTAAGTCTTTCTCTTACATAGATTCTCATATAGACAACCTCCTGATCGGATAGGATCGTTTTAACATATCTTTTTCAATCAGGATAATTATATTTTACATACTATATAGACCTGATGATTAGAAAGCTTTCTGACCGGAGCAATTTTCATAATGGAAGCAGTATATTTATCCATTTAAGTTAAATATCATCATGAGGTAATCCATTGAGCCGCGAGAGAAAAGAGATCAAGTCTAAGCTTAAAGGTGAAACGCTAGTACGGGATAAACTTCTCGAAAGCACCATCATTGATAAGCAGTATCGTATGCTTCCGGACCTGAACGTCATCAAGGTAGGAGGTCACAGCATCATGGACTATGGCAAGTCCGTCGTGATGCCGCTCGTAGAGGAGATCGGAAAACTTTCACGTTCAAACCAGGTCCTTGTAGTTACGGGCGGCGGCACCAGGGTCAGGCATATAATGGACATCGGCCTTGATCTCGAAATGCCCACTGGAGTGCTGGCCGAGCTCGCCGGTAAGATAAGCGAGCAGAACGCCATAATGATGTCGATACTTTTAACGCAGTATGGCGGCATCCGCATCAAGAGAGATGACCTTCTGGACCTCCCTATGCTTTACAGGATGAATTGCCTGCCGGTCACGCATGGTACTCCCCCTTACGGATTATATGAGCCGCCACCGAACATAGGCAGGATACCGGATCACAGGACGGATACCGGTGCGCTTCTCATAGCGGAGGCGATGGGAGCGAAGCGATGCATTTTCGTCAAAGATGTTGACGGGCTGTATACGGAAAATCCCAAGCAGAATAAAAAGGCAAAAATGATCAAAGAGATCACCGCAAAGGAGGCTAATGAGGCCGGGTTCAATGATTTTGTCGTTGAGAGAAAGGTACTTGAACTGCTTCAGAGAACGGTAAACATCAAGGAAATATCCATCGTGAACGGCCATGTGCCGGGAAATATTTCCAGAGTCATGAACGGCGAAAATCCGGGAACAATAATAAAAAGCTAAATTAATTCTACAAATGTAACTATTTTTAGTTACATAGTTACTATTTTTAATTACGTTAGGTATATTTAGTGTGCATACTATAATATCTCGGGAGATTTCTATGGATTCCAAAAAGTTGATAAAACTCTTAATATTATCCATTACCGTACTAGCGGTAATGGTATCAATTTCGGGATGCACTACGCCCGAAGGCACAGCTACCCCGACAGCCACGGCGACGCCTGAGCCCCAGACGCTTCGCCTGGCCACGACGACGAGCACATATGATTCAGGCTTGTTGAGCGTGCTGCTGCCTCCGTTCGAAGAGGCGAACAACGTTAAGATCGAGATACTTTCCAAAGGATCCGGAGAAGCGATGAAGCTCGGAGAAGCCGGTGACGTAGATGTACTGATGGTACACAGCCCGGCGGCGGAAAAGGCATTCATGGATGCAGGCTATGGATGGAACAGGACAGGGTTCATGCACAATGACTTTGTCATCATAGGCCCGAAGGACGACCCGGCAGGCATCAAGGGCGACAACGCGACCTTTGCCTTTACGACATTAGCGGAGAAGAAGATAGAGTTCATCTCCAGAGGAGACAATTCAGGCACTAACGCCAAGGAAAAGACCATCTGGAGCGCCGCAGGCATAACCCCGGACCCGAAATCCGGCTGGTATGTAGAGACAGGTCTTGGAATGGCTGACACGCTGCGCATGGCAGAAGAGAAGCAGGCTTACACGCTATCCGACAGAAGCACGTACCTTGCAAAGCAGGGCAACATGACGCTTGCAATACTTGTCGAAGGCGATAGCCTCCTTGCTAACCCGTACAGTGTAATAGCCGTGAACCAGACACTTCACCCGAACGCAAAATATGACCTGGCTAAGAAGTTCATGGATTACGTTTGCGGTGCTGAGGGACAGGGCATAATCAAGGAATACGGCAAGCCTAAGTACGGACAGCCGCTGTTCTTCCCTGACATAATTAAGTGATCTCGTATGTGGTGTGCAGCTATCTGCACATCATTAACATTTCTTTTTTTATCACGGCATAGCACAGGCAAGCTCCTTCTGGAACCCGCTGAACGCCCTTTCCGCTTTGGCAGCTATGATAAAGTCGTTTTCAGTAAGCCCTTTGCTTGCGTGTGTCCACGACATGAGCTTTAGCTGATTATAGTTCTGCACGCACATATCGGGGTGATGGCCCTCCTCTTCAGCTATTTTTGCCACTTTATCGAGGAAATGCACGGCATCCATAAAATTATTGAAAGTGTAGGTCTTTGCCAGCTTTCCATTTTCGTCGATACCCCAACCGGGAAGGTCATTAAGCAATTTTTCCGCCCACTGTCGAGACATAGGCGGCGTGCCAAGTTCGCACGGAGCGCATTTCTTATCCGCAAGAGTCATAAATGAATTTTTTAAATGCAGGAATAAATCATTTATTAATGATTTTAGTATTGTGCAGGCTCTAATTGCAGCGATAATAAGAAAAACAGCCATAAATGGCTGAATAGTTAATATTAAAATATTAAACGTGAAAATATCTGTAACATGTTTTGCCGGAGCCAGTAAGATGATAGATACTCACACTCATGTTGATACAAGACCGTACGAGGACTTCGAAGCGATGGCAGTCGCGGGCATAACTGACGTCTTTACGCTTGCTCACGACCCGATGAGGATGAGCTCAAGCGTCGTCTTTTCCGACCATTTTGAAAAGCTTTATTCTGAGCGGGGCAGAGTGGAAAAGAACGGCATAAGGCTTCATGTCTGCCTCGGGATGCATCCCAGGACGATGCCCTCTGACCCGGAAGTATGCCTTGAGCTACTGGAATCATACTTAAAGGGAAAAAAGGACAGGGAAGTAAGGGCGATCGGTGAGATAGGGCTGGAGACCATCGATAAGCGCGAGATGGAGATCTTTAAACGCCAGTTAGAGGTAGCGGAGAAATACCGCATGCCGGCCATCGTCCATACGCCGCGCTCCAGCAAAGGACTGATCACCAGGGAGATCCTGAGCATCCTCTCCACGATATCCGCCAAAAAGAGCCCGGTGGTCATTGACCATGCCAGCTTTGAAACTGTGAAGCTGATAATAGATAACGGGTATAACGCAGGTCTCACCGTACAGCCTTCGAAGCTCACGCCTTCGGATGCTGCCGACATCATATCAGAGAACGACGCGGACTTATTGCTCCTGAACACCGATTCGTCGTCGGCACCGACGGACGTGCTCGGTGTGCCGAGGACGGTACATCTGATGAGGATGAAAGGATTTGACGAGGAAACCATTAAAAAAGTAAGCGAGTCTAACGCCAGGCGCATATTCGGTATCTGATCATTCGCCGGCTTCTTCATCTTTTTTTAATTTTTCATCTTCAAGCTTTTTAACGATAGAACCATATTTCTCATGGATCATCTTCCGGTCAAAATCCCAGAACTCCTTAAGCATATCATCCTTTTCTCCTTCACTGAAGTACGACATTGACGGAATGAAAAAATGTTTATCCTCTTTTTCTATATGGTGCGGGTACAGTTCGACAAGGTCGCCAAGACATGACAGGACATCGTTTATTGCGCCATCGTCACCCTTAAGATAGCTTTCTTTTGCGCTCACGAGCTTCGACACGGTATTCCTTGCGAAATTGTGCTCCTGTATAAGTTCCCCCATTGTCATCCGGTGTTCCCTGGAGAGGTATTTTTCCGACAGGTCCCTGAATAGTATGTCCTCTTCCTTTCCGTGATGGGTCCTGTCAGCGTAAGTCCTCATGAAATCGACCGCTGCGTCGATAAATAACAGATCGAGCGTCCCGGTTTCCTTTATCTCCCGCAATTGTTCTTTTACCAGAGTTATCATACGTTCGATAAGTCTGTGCTCTATCATCAGAGGGGCAATAGGCATCATCTTTTATTCTCCATCATAGCTTATCCGGTATATGGCACCGGCCTTATCATCCGAGACCAGCATAGAACCGTCGGGCATCACAAGGACGTCCACGGGACGACCCCATGCCTCCCGTCCCTTGAGCCATCCGTCGGCGAACACGCCATAGCTCACAGGCGTGCTGTTCACGATTTTCACCAGAGTTATGCGATAACCTATCGGGTCCTTTCTGTTCCATGAGCCATGCTCAGCGATAAATATCTGTCCGCGATACTCTTCGGGGAACATAGAGCCTGTATAGAACCTCATTCCGAGCGCCGCTACGTGAGGGCCCAGGTTTATAGCGGGCGGAGCGAACTCTGAACAGTTACGGCCTTTACCATAATCGGGGTCGGAAATGTATCCCCCGTGACAGTAAGGGAACCCGAAATGCATGCCCGGTTCCGTGGCACGGTTAAGCTCGTCCGGCGGCAGGTCGTCACCGAGCCAGTCACGCCCGTTATCGGTGAACCATAGCTCTTCCGTATCCGGATGCCAGTCGAACCCTACGGTGTTACGGACTCCTTTTGCATATATTTCCAGCCCGGTGCCGTCAGGCATCATACGCATGATCGTAGCATACCGCTCGTCCTCCCGAAGGCATACGTTACACGGAGCGCCCACAGGGACGTATAGCATTCCGTCAGGGCCGAAACGTATGAACTTCCATCCGTGCCATTCATCCGACGGGAAACTATCGTTCACAATGACGGGATCGGGAGGGATCTGAATACGATCGTCGATATCGTCATATCTAAGGATGCGGCTTATCTCAGCCACATATAAAGAGCCGTTCATGTATGCCACACCGTTAGGCATATTCAGTCCGCTTGCTATGACAAGGACCTCGTCGGCCATGTTATCTTTATCGTTGTCGAGTATTGCGTAGACTTTCCCTCCCGTCCTGGTCCCCACATATAACGTGCCGTTCGGGCTGAGGGCCATTGAGCGGGCATCGGGAACATTGCCGGCATATACGTCTATCTTGAACCCCGGAGGCAGCCTGATAGTGTTTACAGGCAGACGGTCATCTTTATCGCTGGCCATTAGCAAGAAAAGGGAAGCGAACATGACGAACGATGCCATGAATAGAAGTCCCAGCCTGTATCTGTGTAATAATTTAAAATTACCGATCATGAGGGCTCGCCTCCGGAAAAGGTAAATTCCCCGGACACAGGAAAATATTCCGTACGTTTATCCCCCGATCCTGAAATACGTCGGGCATTGCTATTAAACCGGCAATTCATCTAATTATATGGTTAATACTATCCGGTTAAAAGGATTTGGAAAATTGTTTCCGGGTTTTCACTATAGAACTCATATTTCATTATTCGGGGGATAATGCTCTTCCCTCAGGATATGGCTTACCAGTAATTTCACGCAAAAGAACGGAACGAACCATTCCAGGCCCGGTGTAGGGGATAACAAATAGATATTGATCAATATCCCAAAGCTGAACAGGATGAGCGCAACAGGCCTGCGAAGATATAGAGGAGATAACAGGATGATCAATGCCGCCAGAAGGAGATAGCAGTACACGATGAAGAAATAGCCCCAGTCCATCGAGCGAAATAGTCATGCCACTATTAGCGGAAGCAGATGTATAACGATAAATGGCATGTTCTGAAGCGTAACCTGTCCTTCGCGATGATACCATCTCTTTGCGGAAGAAGTCGCGTTCGTGACGATACCCCTGCCGGGTCAAAAGCTATCAGGGCGGCGACCATAAGCTGCAGGGCATTCCAGCCCGTATTTGCCATAAATGCGTATACAGGGACCACAATGCCGAATACTACGGCGAAACCGAGCTCAAGTAAAATTCGGATCTCGTCGTGCCCGGGCCTATGAACCTGTAAAAGGCCCCGGATATTCCCGGTCCGGGCTTTAGGTATTCCCGGCATATTATCATGCATGGTCCTCGATCGCTTATGATACTGGACAATTGGATACAATACTATATTATTACATCATAGCCGTGGATGTCATGGCAGTTCCCGGAGGATAACAGGACCGCCGGAAGCTTGTGTGACTTATGTTTTCTGACCCATGCGTTTGTTCCTGATGATCTGTATTTACGGCATCAAACATATATAAAATATATATTAAAATAAATAATATTATAGAGTGATTGGGGAGTAAATGAAATACGAAGACTCAACATATGAAAAGCTTGTCGGGATACTTGACAGTTATTATAACCAGGTGGAAGAGCTGAAAGAAGCATGTTCACGGCTTAACAAGTTGAAAGAAGAATGCTGCCATCTTGCGGATAATTTTAAACTATTGCTGGATTCTACTGACGAGGGAATCTACGGGCTGGACGCGGATGGGCTCTGTACAATGTTTAACAGGTCTGCCGCTAAAATGACAAAATACGAGCCTGAGGAAGTGATAGGTAAGGACATTCATAGACTTATACACCATACCCGGATCGATGGTACTCCGTGCCCCAGTGATAAATGCCCGATCATCAAAGCCATAAAGGATGGTGAGGGATGCAGGGTGGATAACGCGATCTTCTGGAGAAAGGACGGGACTTTTTTCCCAGTGGAATATTCATCTTACCCGATGATGGAAGAAGGTAACGTTAAAGGAGCTGTTGTGACATTTAACGATATCACTATCCGCAAGGAGATGGAGAACGAGCTGCTGGATTCCAAAAAGCTGGCAGAGTTATACGTCGATCTCATGGGCCATGACATAAACAATATGAACCAGGCTGCGATTGGATTCCTGGAGATAGCGATTGAAAAGTTGAGATCGGAAATAGGTCCGGATGACGTGGCGCTGCTGATGAAAGCCTGCGATATGATGAAGGAAAGCTCCCACATAATAGAGAATGTCAGAAAGCTTCAGAGCATAGAGGAAGGAGGCTATAGGAACAAACGGATAGATATCGGTGAGATACTATCCGAGATCGTCGAGCAGTATTCCAGTATCCCGGACAGGCATATTAAGATCAAGTATAAGCCGGAGGATGAATATTCCGTCATGGCAAACGAGCTCGCGAGGGACATGTTCGGCAATATCATCGGAAATTCGGTCAAGCATTCGAAAGGCCTCCTTAATATCGACATCCGCGTAAAAAGAGTATATGAGAAAGAAAGAGGATATTACGAGGTCATCATTGAGGATGACGGCCCGGGAATTCGCGATGACATTAAAGCAAGATTATTTCAGCGCCATACGCTTCCGAAAGGAGGGCTCGGGCTTTACCTTGTGAGAAAGCTGGCCGAAAGCTATGACGGAAGTGTCAGGGTAGAGGACAGGATAGAGGGAGATTACAAAAAAGGCAGCAGGTTCATTATCCTCCTGCCGGCCTTAGATTAAATATATTCAGGGCATATTCCCGGGACCTTTAAACGAGCACGGTACCCCGACCATACATTTCGCGCAGACGTCCGTCAGGCCCAGACCTGAATACAGGCTGTCATTATACAGGCACATCTCATAGCATCGGTGCCTGTCAAAACTATCCGCCCTCAATGCCTGGTTCACGCATCTGTCGACACATTTTTTACAGATCCCTTTACCCTTATAGAGACATCGCTCAATGCCGTCCCTTTCCGTAGGTTCGATCTTCAAGTCCGTGACCATGCTCCCCACTCTTCCGCAGCAGCCCCTATCTGTGATCAGCATGTTATTCAGGCCGAACGTTCCCAGTCCCGCGACATAGGCGACATGCCTGTGAGACCAGTCGCTTATCAGCTTTTCCCCGTCGAAATTATGCGTCGCTGGAATGACAGCCGACCTATAGCCCATCTTTTCCAGCTCACCTTTTATGAATATGCTCAGGTCATTGATCATCTGGTTAGTCTCAATGTACGCTACCGCCCACTGCCTTGAGCTTTCCCTGCCGGGGATATTACTCTGCGCGACAGACTTCTCGAACGGTATAAAATATGTTATGACTGTTCTTGCGCCTTCCAAAAAATCTTCAGGCATCGCATGCGTCGGGCTTATTATCTCCTTTAGCCTGATAAACATCTCATCTTTTACGTCTGCATATGCCACTAATGGTTCATCCCAGCCCGTCAATGTGTTTTTTAGGGCGGGATAATCTTTTACATACCCTTTGATAAGACTCTCGATAGCTCTTTTCAATTGTAACCTACCGCCGCGATAGTATAGTTAAACTGATAGCTACTTTAGATATGAATTTTTTGATACAATGAAAGGCTGTTTAACCGGTATTCTCATTTATCCGTGTTATTTCGCCCCGATTTTTAGGATAAAACGCCAAAAATAATTAAAAAACTGTATGGCCCACTATTCATCGGGAATGTGATGCTATGGAAAAGTACGATGTCATTGTCATAGGCTCAGGCGCGGGTTTTAACGTAGCCTACGATGCCGTGAACGAAGGATTAAACGTGGCGCTTTTAGAGCATGGGCCTCTCGGCGGGACATGCCTGAACACGGGATGCATACCGTCCAAGACGCTTATTTACCCGGCTGACGTCATCAGGATACTACAGGATGCGAAATCGGTAGGCGTCGAAGGCAATATCAGCAGGGTTGACTTCGATTTCATAATGAAGCGCATGAGGGGGATAGTGGAAAAGGAAAGAAGATCTATGGAAGAAGGCATACGGTCCGCGGACAACCTGACCTGGTACAGGAAGACCTCGGAGTTTATCAGCGACCATACTTTAAAGTGCGGGGATGAGACTGTCAACGCCCCTAAGATAGTGATAGCTTCGGGCAGCAGGGAAGGGATACCACCGATAGAAGGGCTGAAAGAGACCGGTTATATTGATCATGTTTCCCTTCTTAAGCTCGATAAGCTGCCAGGGAGCCTGATAATAATCGGCGGCGGATACATCGGATGCGAGTACGGGCACTTCTTTTCTGCACTGGGATCGGACGTGACACTGATAGGAAGAAGCGCGACGCTCATGGACGATGAGGAGCCGGAAGTGAGCAACACGGTCACAAGGGTACTGTCCAGGGACTTTAAAGTGCACACGAACCATGAGGCGCAGAAGGTAGAGGCTGAAAAAGACAAAAAAGTAGTCCATGCAAAAAACCGAAACGACGATAAAATGTACAGGTTTGAAGCTGAAGAGATACTGGTCGCCACAGGCAGAAGATCGAACTCGGACATACTAAAGCCTGAGAGAACGGGAGTAGAGACAGATAAAAAAGGCTGGATCAAGGTGAACAAGTACCTGGAGACAAATAAGCCCGGGATATATGCTCTTGGAGATGCCACGGGCAAGAACATGTACAGGCATACGGCCAATTATGAGGCGGAAGTAGTGTCCGCGAACATGCTAAGGGGCGAGAGAATGGAGAACGATCAACATGCCATCCCGCATGCGGTGTTCACGCACCCCCAGATAGGGGGTGTCGGGATGAAGGAATCCGAAGCTGCAGAGGCAGGCTATAACATACTGGTCGGTAAAGCCGTTTATATGGATGCCGCAAAAGGGTATGCCATGGCGGAGCAGGACGGGTTCGTGAAGCTGATCGTCGAAAAGGATACGAGGAAGATCCTGGGATGCTCCATAATAGGGCCTGAAGCTCCGGTCATGATACAGCAGGTTGTATACCTGATGAACACAGACAGCCAGGACCTGACGCCTTTAATGAGAGCCCAGATCATCCACCCGACATTAAGCGAGGTCATCACGAAGGCGGTCGGTAATCTGGAAGAGCCTGAGAGCTACCATGAGAAGCTGCGGCTGGAAGAGCGCGGCAGGGAAGCCCGGGCCTGAACCTACCACAATCCATGATCTGGAAAATATGGCTGCTGACCTTGTACAGGTAAATTTGGACAGGCCCGTATATCGATCTGAAATAGAATACTGGAGTTCTGGTAAAAAATAGGATAGGTCGTTTAGCAGCCATAGAATTTATTTTATTATAAGTATTTAAGTTACTGATAACAAATTAAACAAATCCGGACCGGTATCATGAATCGCCTTACAGAGGAGAATAAGACAAAAGAGGGCTTAATTAAGGAAATAGAAAATCTTCGGGAACAGAACTCGGACCTGAGATCGAAATATTACGACCTGAAGAGAAGCCAGAAGTTCCTCAGGCTCGCCTTATTCTCGATTGAGAATTCAATGAACATGATCTTTTGGACCACTCCTGATAGCCGGTTTTTTTATGTCAACGATACAGTATGCAAGACGCTGGGATATACCCGTCAGGAACTGTTATCCATGGATGTCTTTGACGTGGACGTCAAGTTCAGAAAGGAGGATTGGCCTGATTACTGGGAAAAGATCAAAGAGCAGGTGTCCACAAAGATCGAGTCGAAATTCAGGGCAAAGAACGGGACCATAATACCCGTTGAAGCTACCGTGAATTACATCGAGTTCGAGGGAAAAGAGTATAACTGCTCCATAGTCAGCGATATTAGCGATAGAAAAAAAGCAGAGGAGGAAATAAAAGAATCAAAGAACAGGGCGGAGATGTACCTGGACCTCATGGGGCATGACATCAATAACTTGAATCAGATCGCTCTTGGATACCTGGAATTTGCCAGCGATATATTAGAAAAGAATAACAGGCTTGAAAAAGATGATAAGCAACTCATCGAAAAGCCGGCGGAAGCTCTTAAGAATAGCTCCAAGCTCATTTCAAACGTTAAAAAGATACAGCGTATAAAAGCGGGCAGACTACAATTCATCCCCATAAACCTCTGTGACATATTGTCGGAACTAAGGGACCATTATGCCAGGACCCCGGACAGGGATATCACGATCAATTATGTTTCGATCCCCGGATGTACCATATTATCAAACCGGCTGATAACCGACGTGTTCTCCAATATCATAGAGAACTCCATCAAGCATTCGGACCCGGAAAAACCGCTGACCGTCAATATCGAAGTATCGGTGGTCACGGAGGATAAAAAGGCATATTATAAGGTCGTTATTGAAGATAACGGGCCGGGCATACCCGATGCCTTAAAAAAGAAGATCTTCAAGCGCTTTGTGGCAGACAGGAAAAAGGCGGAAGGAAGAGGGCTCGGGCTGTTCGTTGTAAAGACACTGGTTGAAGAGTTTAATGGAAAGATCCGGGTAGAAGACCGCGTACACGGAGACAGAAGCAAAGGCAGTAGATTCATAGTGACACTGCCGGTAATGGTTGATATCCCCGGCACGAAAAAAGCGAATAGCCGTTGATCATTGATTTCCTTTATAGTATGGTGTCTCAAATTCCCTGGCATCAAACACGCTAATGAATTTCCCTGATTTACCGAGACGCTCGACCAGCAAGAATGACGAAGCCGCAAACCGGGGAAATATTTTGCTCAAGACACTGCTGACCGGAGGCGGGAACGGGTAAAAATTAGATCCTCTGACCTTTGATACCCGGAAATATCCATCCGTCTCTATGAACCTTTTAAGCGAAGGGACAGTATATCCCCTGACATGAGGCCCCATGGTCTCTATCGAAGTCGGCTGCTCACCCAATAATAACAGGACACGGTTGTGTAAAGATGCAAGGTTCGGTACGCCGATGATCAATATCCCGCCTTTTTTCAAAGTCCGGGATACCTCGGAAAATATCCAGAAGACCTCTTTTGTATGCTCTATGACCTGATTGGCTATGATAATGTCAAAAAACCCGTCTTCGAACGGTAAAGCGTCCTTCTCGATGTCCAGCACGCGTACATTAATGCCGTTATGTCTCAGCGCTTCTGCTTTCTGCTCATCATAGTCTATTCCGTAAAGCTCCAGGTCTTTATCCGCTATTGAACTTTTAACGTTTTGAAGGTCGGCGCCGTATCCGCACCCGATGTCAAGCACTTTGAGCTTCATGCCGTCCTGTCTGCCTGCGTGTTCATTACACCAGCCTGCAATGATGTCGCGGCCATAGTTTAAGTGGAAGTTCTTTTCGACGGACTTGTTGAGTGGTCTGAGCATTGTCATTACCGATCTATGTTAGATTATTCATGAGATAGTCCCGATAGAATAAACACTTTATCATCAAGGTATCGGTATGGTAAAAAGAATAAGTGTCCATATGCGTTTTTAATAAGACATTCATCGAGTTTAGTCAGGACCGGATGATCGCTGAACTCACGAGAGCATGGAATAGCCGATCCATTGTACGAATAGAGTAGGCGACATTTGTCGCCTTCCCGTTATTAACTTTAATTGCCCGGCTCCTTAAAGAACATGACAGTCAGGGGGATAAGCGCGAGGATAAAAAATATCCCGCCGACAAGAGAGCCTGGCGTTAGGGCACCGATGTTCCCGACAATTCCTATTACGCCCAGGATACACGCTATAGCGTTTATGATTAGCAGCAATCCTGATATTCTGGCATATTTGCCGCGGTTCATGAGTATTAGCCCGAAAGCTATCGACGAAATGCCGAGTATCGCATAAGCCAGGTTATTTAACAGGTAGACCAGGGAGCCCGGCCAGGACTGGATCATATAGCCCAGAAGGAACCCTGACATCGACGCAGTCTCGGCTACCTCGTATGATGAGATGAGCGAAGGCACGATCGTGATCTGGGTGAGATACGAGAAAAGGTTCAGCATGCAATATACGGGGATAAAAACGAGCCCTATCAGCGATAGGCCGGGGTCGCTGTGCTTGCAGTACAGATAAAGCCCTGCGAATAAAGCTGTTATGACAAGAGTGAGCAATACGACATTCACATATGATAAGTATCCAACAATATCCTGTCCCGATAGTTCGGCTATCGCCTTATCCAGAGTGTCGGTCGGGCCCTTACCCGACATCGAGGCGATCAATAAGACGATCCATAGCACTGATAGTAACAGACCTATAAAAGAGACATGACCAAAATCCTTTATTTTCATACGGTAACGACCTCTAACATGGCTCGAGCCAGATAATGTCTTGAAGACATTAGCACTGAATGAAATCTTTACTGATAGTATTTGAAGATTACAGTATAATGTCAAGTATCGTCATCGACAAACAATTACTTGGTTTTATGTGCCATCGGAGACGACGGCAGGAGATCCGATAAGGATCTCGTCAAGAGCGATCTTTAAAATCAGGCTATTTGTCATGGCTGGCGGACTTTGATGGAAAAACAGTGGCAGAAAAAAGTAAATCTATTTTTTAACTTGCTCAAGTGTAATGAATTTGGGACGATACCCATAGCGGCCATAAAATGAAAGCACATCCTCATTTCCGGCTGCTATGGATACTTTCTTTGTTATCGCCCCGCCCGTGTCCATCCACTTTTCCGCTCTTTCTAAAAAAGTGTCGCCTATGCCCATCGACCTGAAATCCTTTTCTATATAAATAGAGTCTATCTCGCCTGCCTTTTCGCCTTTTTCAAGGCATAGGGAAGTGATGCAATAACCGATACATTGATCTGTATCATTCTCGATAGCCATGTCCACTCTCAGAAGACCGTTCCTGGATTTTTCCTGAAGTTCTTCTTTTCTTTTCTCGAAGCTCATTTCCTCATATCTTTTTTTAAAGTCACGTGACATAGCCCGGTGATGATCCCTTAGCTTTTCCCACAATGGCCGGACCATATCAAGACCTTTCTCATCCGTTTCAATGAAAGTGATGTTTGGCACATATTCGCCGTATGTGTTTTACGATTATATTTTTTATGATATGATCTAAAAAGCTCAAGGAAATTCCCAGTAAGGTTATTTGTCGACAGGGAAAAATTGTACGTTTGATAATTTACTAAAATTAATCATATTTTTAAATAATATTGTATTTCACAGGAAAATTTAAGTAAATATCCCATATAATTTAATTATTCCGGAAGTGTGAAAATGATAAGGAATCATAAGATATTAATATTGATACTGCTGGTATCATTCGCCGTAATGATCTGCGGTTGTGCGAAACCGGTGGAAAAGCCGCCGGTGATGAACGGCACGACACCGTCGCCGGGTTCTGAGCCGGCCGGCTTTTCGAAGGATAATCCCGCACCCATAGGGGAGACCATCACTGTCGAAGACTGGAACTGGGGACAGAAAAAGATCAGCATCGAGATCACTCTCCTTGAGACGGTACGAGGGGATGAAGCCTGGAACCGTATCTCGGACGCCAATGTCTTAAACCAGGCCCCTAAGGACGGAAAAGAATACCTGATGGCTAAATTCAGGTACAGGCTTGAGAAATTAGGGCCAGCCGGGGAAAGCTTCCGCATCAGTACGCTTGACTTTGATGCCGTGACAACGGACGGTGTCGTTGTAAATGGCATACCTCTCATGGCCGGTATTGAAATGATCAACGCGGAACTCTATGAAGGCGGCACGAAAGAAGGATGGGTAATATACCAGGTGCCTAAGGATGATGCCTCGCCCGTAATAGCTTACGGAAGGATGGTATCTGGCTCTGGCGGGCTATGGTTTAAAACCGCATAATAAAAAACAGTTTGAATATCCCTGTTCGGGATATTCCTTTTTACTATACGGCCATTTTTCAGGGTATTATGACCTGTTTTTGTTGACTGATTAGAAATTTGAACAAATTTAAAAATTAATTTTATAAAAAAATAAATATTAATGTCTTTTATGTTATTTTGTGGGGGATTATGGCAGAATATAGGAAAATACTCATAATACTGGCTTTATCGGCCTTGATGATCGGCCTGACAGTGCCATTAATATCTGCACAGGATACACAGCAAAATACCATACCTGAAAATCTACGGTTGTTCACTGATTTTTCAACACTTGTAAATGCCGTGGACGCGGCAGGGATAGAGAACACGCTTAGCGGTCCCGGACCTTATACCTTGCTTGCTCCTACTAACGACGCTTTCGATAAATTTACGCCGAACACTCTCGGCGCGATATTTAACGATAAGCAAAAGATCGGTGACATACTCCGGTATCACGTCATACCTGGAAAATTGACATTGAACGAGCTTGCCGGCTTGAGGTCCGTCAGGACCATCGATGGCAGGACTTTACAGGTATCTGTTAAAGACGGCTATCTAATGGTCGACGGCGCAAGGATCATCACAAGAGGTATCGATAGCAAGAACGGAGTCATCTACGCAGTTGACAATTTGATGATACCGCCCGCGGCTGCGGCTCCGGTCGAGGTGGGGACGGGTGTACCGGCTCCTGTGAAGATCCCGCAGGCAGGCCAGCCAGCGGCAAGACAGCAGCCTCCGGCCATTCCGGGAATACCGCCGCCGGGAGGACAGACAGGCATTAACTGGGGAAGACTTCTCGGGATCTTCGTTGGCCTGGGCATACTGTTCCTGATAGGCCTCGCGATACTCCTGCCGATATGGATGTTCATGCGCTGGAGGAGAAAGCGTGCAGAAAGGGCTGCCAGGGCCAGACAGAAACAGGCATACGGCACCCAATATAAAGAGCCTGCGGCATCACGATATGAAAAGCCGGCCGCGGAAAAGCCAGAAGCACAATACAGGCTAAAATATGAAGAGCCCTACGTTACGGCGGCGGAGACTGAGAGGATCACGCTCGATGATACTGCCGTGGAAGAGCTGAAGAGGCTTGATAAGAGTAAGCTGGCAGGGATACGCAAGTACATTATTGGTTCATATAATAACTTCCGGGACATGCTGGAATTCGTCCGTGACGCCCACATAGACCTGTTAGAGATCAGGGACCTGAATGCCGTAAGAAGGCTTGCGGAAAGATATTCGCTCAACCTGTTCAATTCCAGTACCCTTGAGCTCGCCCTTGAGAAGAATGCCACAATATACACAAAGGACCCGGGGCTGATGAACAAATACCGTGCAGCCGGAGCGAGAGCCGATGATGTCAGAAAATTAATATCCCGCTTATAAGCCCCGGGTCGTGCGATGAGACCTGTTTAGGCGAGAGGGTTGAGCAGGATCATTTTTTATTTTCATGAGCCATGGACAGTAACTTATTTGTCCGATGCACTTAAATGAAGTCTTGGTAGCATATGTCCGATAGATTAAAAGAGATCCTCGTACCATGCCCTGGCTGCGGCAATATCCATAAGGTACCCGTAAAAGACGTGCTGGAAAACGCGCATATAAAAATGCCCTGCGGTGCCGTAATAGGAAGCGCCGGGCTGATGAGACGTATCAAGGATGCCGAGGAAAAGGCCAAGGACCCAAAACCGCGCATATACAGGCTGGACGATAAGATCTAATTAAGTTCAGTGATAAAATAAAAAGTTTTTATTGATCCTTTTTACGGGTATTACCTTTCATCCCCTCATAAGCCGGACAGCCGATCTGCCCTTGCTTGCAGTTCTTGCAAAATTCTTTTTTCATCAGGAAGCTAACAATGACCGCAATTATCGTATAAGCCGCTAAAAGGGCTAAAGATAGTATCGAGAATCGCAACAATATCAATGCAAGCCCTCCGAACACAGGAAGCAGTAAGGCTCCGAAGTCAAGTATCCCGGCTGTCATTAAATTTTTTGGGTTTTTAAATTCATTCGGGTCGCCCCTCCTGAATAGCAGCTTACACAGTAGTCCAAGGCCTGAAGAGCATCTTTTACCATAGTAATAACAGTAGCTGCACCGAAATTTCACGCCTGCAAGCAATGATATTGCACATAGTATTACATAGGCAAGGCCAAAAAACGGATCTGCCAGGTAAAAGATCGCCGTCCCTATCGCATAGCTTAAAAGTGTTATGCCTAAAGATATGCAATTATGCCGGAAAGGATAGCCTTCATTACAGGCATTTTCTTCGATCGGAATGATTTGCATAAGCCCGTTACCCTCCTCCCGTCATGTCTTACCAATGCCGTTTTCCGTTGACAAAACCTTCGATGCCGCCCTTATTGATCTTTTTAAGGTTCTTGATATATGCATCATCATGTATCGGCTTCAGGAAATCCAGCTTTGTACAGGTCTCGAACTCACCGCACTCCCAGCAACCCTGTATTCCCTTTTTCACACAGCAGTTCCGGATCTTACACTGCGGAGGACCTCCTCCGTTCCTGCATCCCCGTTTACATCTTAGCCTTACCATAGCGCCCAGGACATCGTAGCATTGGTCATAGTTCTCAAAATCCTTAAAGTACTTTGATAATCCTTTTGACGTCCTGTCAAATTTTGACTCGCGCAGCTTTTTCCTTAGATCCCTTGCAAGATCGGCTATCTCCCCTTTATAGTTATGACAGTCTCCGCAATAAAGGCCGCAATAGCAGACCAGTTCATACCCGCCGTCACCCATCATAAAACCTCATATCCATATATTGTATAAATAAGGGTAATATAACAATATCCCGGTATGATCAACAAGCCCATACATCCGACCTGAAAGTCAATCCTTTCATAGGTTCGTCTTTTTATGTTAAATCTGAAAGACCACTGACAACTGAAATGATAAAGTTTTATTCCGGGAAAGCTTGAATTCAAGGTTTTTTAATAAAGCAGTAAAGGTCATGTAAACCTTTTATATTTTATCCAAATAATTATATATTTTACCCCATTTAGAAAAATAAGCCGATTTTATGCATTTTTCGTGCAAATATTAAGAAATTTAGTATTATTTAGCACAATTGTTGATATATTTGCCAGTTGAACATACAGTACGAGCATTAATACTACAAATAAACCGGGGAATGGTCATTATGGAAAAAACGATAAAACTTTCATTCGCAGTCCTGATAGCACTGATATTATTGAACGCCGGATGTATGGCCAGTGCGTATGAGGCTTCGCCCGCATCATCAGCCGACATTGTAAAACCCTTGGTGAAAAATTTTGTAACGTACGATGAGACGTTCAAGTATGACGGCATACGTGAGACTTTAGCGATAGAGCAGCTAAATGATGATACGGATAAGATGGGTTTGTTACAGGCCGATATTCCTGGACCGGCATATAAGTATAAAGTAAAGTTCGACTGCCTGCACACCGGGTATGGAGACAGGAGAGGGAAGTACCTCGGACAGGCAATAACAGGACATGAAGCGATAATCACCGTGGAGAACTACAGGATAAAAAGCGCGATCATGGATGAGTACTGGGATATGATGAACGAGGAAGTATTATTTGACTAACTTTTTTTATTTATTGATCTTATTTTTTCATGTCTTGAACTGAAATTTTAATATCCCCATGCAAAAACTGATAGATATTATCAGATTTGAATTCGAAAAAAAAAAGGATGACTATGGTCATAATGAAATACCATATATACTCCCATACTTCTCTTTTGCATAACGGATGAAGTGATCCTCGTTAATGGTCTCTCCGGTCACCCTTCTGATAAGCTCCTTCGCATCATACCGCTTGCCGTGCCTGTGCACGTTCTTCCTGAGCCAGTCCAGCAATACACTGACATCACCAGCCATGATCCTATCCTCAAGACCGGGTATTTTCCGTTTTGCCGCATCCCAGAGCTGTGCAGAATATATGTTGCCCAGAGCATATGTGGGGAAATATCCGAATGCGCCGATAGACCAGTGGATGTCCTGCAGGCAGCCGCTGGCGTCGTCAGGAACTTCTATGTCAAGATAGTTCTTAAAACGCTCGTTCCAGAAAGCGGGTATCTCATGCGTCTTAAGCTTGCCGTCGAAGATCGCCGACTCGACATCATAGCGGAGCATTATATGCATGTTATAGGTCATCTCGTCCGCATCGATCCGGATATACGACCGCTTTACACGATTTATGTATCTATGGAAGGCGTCAGGAGACATTTTGCCGATGCCCGGGAACGTATGCTGAAGCTTCGGATATTGATATTTCCAGAAATATATGCTTCGGCCGACCACATTTTCCCAGAATCTTGACTGAGACTCATGGATACCAAGAGAGATCGCATCTGCCAGCGGCGTGTGATAATACTTCTCCAAAAATCCCTGCTCGTAGAGCGCGTGCCCGGTCTCGTGCAGAGCCGGGAATATGGCAATGGCAGGGTTATTTTCGTCGTACTTGACAGTTATCCGGACATCGCTTCCTGTGCCGGACGTGAACGGGTGGGCGGAAATGTCGATCCTCCCGCAGTTCATATCGAACCCGATGTCCGAGCACAGCCGGGCGATAAATTTTCGCTGTTCTTCGAGCGGATAAGTACCGGGAGGGATAACATCTACAGGCTCTGTCTCCCCCAATATTTTTTCGGCTATCGGTTTTAGCTTGCCCAGGAAACGAGGGAACAGTAAGTCTATGTCACCGGCCTTCATGCCGGGCTCATATTCGTCCAGTAGCGCATCATATGGCCGGTCTTCATACCCGATACATTCCGTCTCGCGGAACTTAAGGCCGATCATCCTGTCAAGCAGCGGCTCCAGCTTTTTAAAATCGCTATCACTCCTTGCCTTTACCCATGCTTCCATGCCCAGGGACGCAGTTCGCGTGATCTCTTTTACCAGATCCGCGGGCATGCTTGACGCTCTCTTATACTTCCTTTCTACGTTTCGGAGTATCGCCTCTCCGTCAGATGAAAGCTTTTGTTTTTTCAATGCTTTGATCAGCTTACCCATTTTTTGCGAGGTCAGCTTCTCATGTACGACACCTGCGATGACGGCATTATATCGCGCCCTTTGCTGGAAAGACCCTGGCGGCATATAAGTTTGCTCATCCCAGGACAAAAGTCCCCCGATCTGTTCAAGCATCCCGATATCCCTGACCAACTCTAAAAATTCGCGGTATTCTTTGCTCGCTGGCATATAGACATAAATTAATTTAAATTGATATAATAGTTAGTATAAATCATATCAGAAAAGGGAGTTTTTAGTATGGTCAATGTTTCGCTGCTATCAATGTACAATGATTCTTATCAAATATTGGGGGATATGTTTTACGTTATGCCTGTCGGATGGCAGGTAGGCACGTAACCTCACAGAAACACAAAACCACAAAATTTTTTATATGATTTTTTAAGGTCTCTAAATCACAAAAACTTACTCACCAAACCACAAAGGCTCAAGTATCACCGTCAACGCACAAACACCCCTAACGCACGGCTTAACGCTCGAAGTGCTCTAATCCACTAACGCTAAAACAAGCCCCGAACATTCTCCAATAACACGAAATTTTAACTGCACGGTTGACGTTTATATGGCTAATATATCCATGATATAGATCAGGCGAACACAGACCGGGATATTGAACTTTAGTGTTTTTGGAGAATGTTCGGGGCTTGTTTTAGCGTTAGTGACTTAGAGAGGTTAGTGCGTTAAGCCGAGCGTTAGGGGTGTTTGTGCATTGACGGTGATACTGGAGCCTTTGTGGTTTGGTGAGTAAATTTTTGAGATTTCGTGCACTTAAAAAATCATATAAAAAATTTAGTGTTTCCGTGTTTTTGTGAGGTTACGTGCCTACCTGCCATCCGTCAGGCACAACCACAAAAATATCACATCCAAAAAGCCAATGAAACAGTACAATAAATGAATGGAGATTCTATCATTTTTGCATTTCAAGTAATTCACGTTAGATTCTTCACAAAGATATTTTTAGATAACTCCGGATTTTTTACGGGGGATAAATTGTGCACAGTAAAACTATCAGAACGATTTTAATAGTATTTGTCCTGCTTTCGCTTTTTACCGGGATCGTTCCCGGCACATTTGCGCAGGACGGGTACATGGACGATAAAGATCCTATGGCCGATAAATATGGCCGTATGACCGGCAGGCAGATCGACCGCATAGACAGTGTGATATCGATCTCTAACATGAGCACTGATTCGGCTATGTTCACGATAAGTGAAATGGTCTTGAAGGGAATAGGGAATAACGTATCCCACATTATTCTCAGTAAGCCGTTAAGCGGGGAGTATGACATGACCAGCGACATGGCTTACATGTCTACAAAAGAACTGGACACGGCTACCATGGAAAGATCGGACGTCGGTAAAACATCCATCGCAGTTGCCGGCGCTTCCGCGATCTGGACCATGAAGGACATCAAGGTGCTATTCAACGACAGGGACTACTTCCTGTACGAGTTCGGCACGCTGTCGCTGTACATGCCGGACGGCACAGTGAAATCCTATAAGCTGGAAAAGCCCGTGAAGATGCTGTTTTCCAAAGAGAGAAAGATGGAAATAATGGATGCGTATCCTACGGTGACCAGCGCCCTTAAAGATGCTTTCATGCCGGGAGATAAGTTCCCGTCCGACGCTGAGCCGATACCTATGACCGAACTGATCAAGGCGACATCGTCTGCGCCGGCTTCGCGGATAGAATATAAGAAGCCTGAAATAGTGTCGGTGCCTGTGTGACTTCAAAGTCACATCTTTTCTTTTTTTAAAGATCGGTGATATACGATGTGTTTTTAACTTTACGGCCCTGTCCGCCGGGTTAAGTTTTATCCTTACTGCTCGCACGATTCTTTCTATCGTGTCCCGCCTTGATATTATCATATCCGACCGTATTAAAGGGACATTCTTTGATGCAAACAGAGCATCCATAATTTTTGCTAAAGTATTGCAGGCATTTTTCACCGTCGACAAATCGTATCTCTTCGTTCGCCATTTTCACCGGCGTTTCATATATTGCGCCCGGCGGGCATTTTTTAATACACCTGCCGCAGTTTTTACAGAAATCACGGATCCATTCGTGAGAGTTATCAGCCGATACCGGAAGGTTCTCTATGCTCGTAAAGACCGCTGCGATCCTCTGGCGGGGACCGCAACCCGGCGATATCAGTAGCCCGTGCCTGCCGCGCACCCCCATGCCGGCTTTCTCTGCAAGGGCAGGATAGAAAACGAGACCGCCTAATGCAGGGCTTGCATGTGCACCGTAGCCATTCTTTCTTAAGGAACTTGCGATCTCATTGGCCATCTCGCCAAGGTCGGCATAGGTCTTGATCACGTTATCCATCGTGTCAAAGCTTGGAGCCTTGCCGATCTTTTCCTTATCCATCTCCATCGTCAGGATGATCGCGTTTTCGTAAAGGATGCCCCGGTTTTTAAAGATCGATCCCCGGGGGACTTTAACGTATCCTACCGCATTTACTCCCATCAGCTTTGCTTCTTTCTCCAGGCTCGCGATAAATGCTTTATCGGCTATTGTCTTCGGGTGTCCGGGATTTTCGATTAAAGACTCAACGCTTTTGGACTGGATATTCCTGCAGCGCCTTAAGTTAGGCAATATTCTCTTTAAAAATTGTAATTTTTGGAAAAAAGCCATTTCCTTAAATGAATTATCATCGATCGTGACCGTTCCCCGTTCTCTTGAAAGCTCATTATACAGGATAACGCCTTTCATTTCCAGGATCTTCTCTTCGGCCTTATTCATTTTTTCATATGTTTTTTCCCTGTATCCGGAAATGAATTCCTTAATCATTTTACCACCCGGTGAAATCTGTTGAGTAAATAAACAGGTGTGTCTTACACGTATAAATACAGAATGGTCGGTACATGACGATCAATTTAGAAAAATTTTATAGTGACGAAATTAAGGGATAACATAAACCCATACCGTCCGGATGCCTGCCGGCATTGATCATTCAACGTACTGTGGACATGGAAGAGACCGGCTAAAAATATGCCTTTATTTAATGTGCTTAAAACACTTTATTTTTAATAAATAAACAATAAAATTATAACTAATATTATAATAAATAATAATATGCAATGGCCTTCGTAAAGTAAAGCATATCGTTTTCCGAATGATCATAATACGGAAAAGGGTCTGCTCTCGATAGCATACTGATACTGACGGGGCTTTGACGACGGGAGAAAATGCGCCTATGCCGGATAGAAAAAAAGTGCATAAATGGCATGAAAGTTCAAAGGACATACTTAACGCTTTGGTGATACGTGAAGAGAACCTGACACTGGTAACATTGCAGAACGGGAACATACCAAACGGCCACCATCACGGGTACGGCCTCTATCACAAGGATTGCAGGTTCTTGAACGAGTTCGTGCTTAAGATAAATGGCAGGGAGCCGAAAGAGATACTGGCAAGCGATGATAAAGGCTACTCGTCAATTACGATGATGACCAACTCTGAGTCAGTCGACTGTAAAGGGAGAAGCATAGACAAGGATACTATCAGCATAAGACGAATTAGAGAAATTCCGGAGATACTGATCGAAAGAATAAAGATAGAAAATTTTAACGAATTTGAAGTCTCGCTTAAGGTGACTCTCGAATTCGACTCTGATTTTTACGATATATTCACTGTCAGAGGTATCACCGGAGAAGATAAGGGAAAGCTTGTCCACCCGGCATTTAATGGGAAAGACCTGCTATTTTCCTATGTGGGAAAGGACGAACATATAAGGAGCACGAGGATATCTTTCTCAACCCCGCCCCAGGACATAAAGTCAGGGCTCTGCACATTCATTGTAGATCTAAGCCCGAATGAGTCCAGGGAAATATCGCTAAAAATAAAAGTGGACGATATTGATAAAAATGCGCCTCGCAAAGAAAAAAAGGTCTCTCCTGAAAAAACTTTAAAAAAGATACAGTTTTCTTACCTTAACAAGCTGGAATACTGTAGCAATATCCAGACAAATAACCTCATATTTAACAAAATATTCCTGCGCTCGCTCTTAGATCTCAGAATGCTTCATATGAGTTCGGGGAAATACACATATCACGCGGCAGGCGTACCGTGGTACGATGCGTTGTTCGGACGGGACAGTATTATCTCGGCCATTCAGATATTGCCTTATGAGCACATCATTGCAAGATCCACTCTTATGTTGCTGTCAAAGTTCCAGGGCAGGAGGATGGATAACTGGACAGAGGAAGAACCCGGCAAGATATTGCATGAATTAAGAGTGGGAGAGAAATCAAACCTGAACGAGATCCCGCAGACGCCATATTATGGCAGTATCGACTCGACGCCGCTATTCCTCATATTGTTATCCGAATACATTGACTGGACGGGGGACATCGACCTGTACCATAAGCTTAAGGATAACGTTGATGCAGCCATTTCATGGATTGACAGATTTGCCATGAGCGAGAACGGGTTCGCGACTTATAAAAGAAGGTCGAAAATGGGACTGGATAATCAGGGCTGGAAAGATTCTTTAAACGCAATAAGCCATTCGGACGGATCGCTGGCCAGGCATCCTGTAGCCCTGGCAGAAGTACAGGGATATGTTTACATGGTAAAGCGCAAATTTACCATTCTTTTCAGCAGGATAGGAAGGGAGGACGAAGCGGCGAGGATGAAAAGAGAAGCTGATGACATGTATAGAAAATTTAACGAGCTCTTCTGGATGAAAGATAAAAAATATTACGCGCAGGCCATCGACGATAAGGGTGTCTGCGACGTCATATCCACAAACCCGGCTCAATGTTTATGGACAGGGATTATAGATAAGGCACACTCAGATGACCTGGTGAGCAGGATATTCGAGCCGGACATGTTCACGGGATTGGGCATACGTACGTTATCGTCAAAAGAAAAACGATATAATCCCATGGGATATCATACCGGCACTGTCTGGCCGCATGATAATTCGATAATCACTGCCGGCTTAAGCAAATACGGATACAGGGACGAGATGACGACCCTATTTTCAAGTATGTATGATGCGGCGCAGTTCTACCCGAGATACAGGCTTCCTGAGCTTTTCGGCGGATTTAATTATGCTGAATACGGAATACCTATTAAGTACCCGGTAGCATGTAGCCCGCAGGCATGGTCTGCAGGTACGATACCCCATATGTTAAGCTCCTCTCTCGGGTTTACGCCGGACGCCATGGATAAGCGCCTGACATTAAATGAACCATACCTGCCGCCATGGCTTGAGACGGCCCGGATATTAAATTTGACGATCGGTGATTCGAGGGTGGATCTCGAATTCAGAAGAGTCGGAAAAAGCACTCTTGTCAACGTCATAGATAAAAAAGGCGACGTTGAGGTGAACGTAGTCTATTGATCTCTAGCGTTTTACCTGAATAACAGGTCAATGATGAAATACATAGGACTTTTTTTAAGGATAAAAAGGATAACCGGCAAGATTATAGCTTCAATACACCTATGAGAGATTGGGTAACAAATGAAAGCATTGGTAGTATACGGTACCAGAGGCGGTGCTACGAAAGGCATTGCCGATGAGATAGCAAAGGCGCTGGAAGAACAGGGCTATGCTGCGACGGTGAAAAATGCCCGGGAGACGAAAGGTATCAATGTGAATGAGTTTGACCTGATAGTAGTGGGCAGTTCCATCTGGGCTACGAAGTGGAAGAGAGATGCGGCGAACTTCCTGAAGCGTAACGCCAAGGCGCTTGAAGACAAGAAGGTCGCGCTGTTCGCTTCCGGCCTGTCTGGCGGAGACCCGTCCCAGAGAGAATACGGCATGAAGACCTACCTCGAGAAAGTGGCGGAAAAATATCCATCCATAAAGCCGATATCCATGGGGCTATTTGGCGGCTATGTCGACTTTAACAGTCCCAACCTTATAGCAAGGATAATGGGCATGGCCATGAAGGGAGAACTTGAGAAGAAAGGTGTGGATGTCAGTAAGCCTTATGATGCCAGGGACTTACCGGCAGTGAGAAAATGGGCGCTGGAGCTGGCGGAAAAAGCAAAGCAGGCTTCTAACTGAGCAAGGAAACCAGAAAAATAATTTTTTTAAACATATACTCAGTGTAGTTTGCCTATCAGCTATTTTCAATTTGATAATTTTCTGGTCGATCGTATAAAATATTCAATTAATGGCAATACCAGGCCTATTAACTAAAAACAGTAATATTAAAGCTAATTTTAATAAATAATGAATTAATTCTATAACTACAAATCAAATCGTAGCCTAATAAAAGCTTAAATCGGGTAAATACCAACAATTTAACAGAGATAGGATGAGCCTTATGAAATCTGAGAGATCTGATATTTACCTGTTTGCTATCTTTGCATTACTCATATCGGCCGTGTTGATGATATCTGCCATCGCCCTTATCAGCAATATGAGACCCCAAAACGTCATATTAAGTTCGCCATTCGATCCCGGGCATACTTCTGAACTTCCGAGGTTTTCATCGGACCGGGATATGATAAAAGCGTTCATGAACGCGTCCGCCGGCATTTATGAGTGTGAGGATAGCGCATGGAATTCATGGCTGCCTTTATCTCCCATATTAAGCGCCGGGGATGCATCAAAAGGTTCGGAGGCCATCGGCAGACAATCAGGGGACTTTTCGACAACGAATGTGCAGGTCGAAGGCGTTGACGAAGCAGATATAATAAAAACTGACGGGAAATACGTATATATTATCGCCAAAGACAAGATCATCATCGCCTTAGCTTATCCTGGAAGAAACGCTGAAATATTATCGTCAACGAATATCGCCGGATTCAGGCCGTCAGAAATGTTCATTGACGATGACAGATTACTTGTATTCGGTTCTTCCAGCGTAAACATTCCGGAGCCGCTTGACGTAAAGGCGGAAAAGATCGTTGCAGGATGCCCCTATTGCTGGCATATACCTGCAGTAACTTCAGTAAAGCTCTATGATATATCTGACAGGAAAGATCCGCAGATCCTGAGGACGTTCGAGATAGAGGGCAGTTATCTCACGTCAAGAAAGATAGGCAATGATGTATATTTCGTCGTGAACACTTATCCCCGTATATGGCCATTATACGAGGGCGTGGAAGCGGACAACATCATACCTCTTTGCAGGGAAGGCTCGGAGTCATTTAAGCCGGTGGCCGATGCCACGGACATCTGCTACATCCCGCCGGTAGAAGCTGCCAGCTTTATAACTTTAGCATCGGTATCGATGACCGACGAGGATAAAGACATCACTAAAGAGACGATCGCGGGTTCAGGACAGAACGTGTACGCCTCGGAGAATAATCTTTATATCACGCAATCGGACTGCTATGGATATTATAGATACTCTCCGGACGGTAAAACCGGTGAGGAAACTACCGTTGCTAAGTTCAGTCTTGACGGCGGGAAAATAAAATTCATAGGCAGCGGCCGCGTTAAAGGGCATATACTTAACCAGTTCTCCATGGACGAGTATAATGGATATTTCCGGATAGCAACGACCATAGGGGAAGTCTGGAACTCTAAAACCCCGTCTACAAATAACGTCTATGTTTTAGACGGGAACATGAACGTCGTCGGCGAACTTGAAGACCTTGCGCCGGGAGAGAAGATATATTCAGCCAGGTTCATGGGCAAGCGCTGCTATATGGTCACGTTCAAGAAAGTCGACCCGCTGTTCGTAATAGACCTCAGCGACCCGAAAGACCCGGATGTCCTGGGTAAATTAAAGATACCCGGGTACAGCGATTATCTTCACCCTTACGACGAGAACCACATAATAGGCATAGGAAAGGACACAGTTGATGCAGGCGAGAGCGAGACATCTGGCAGGGGCCTTGACTTCGCATGGTACCAGGGCGTCAAGATGGCGATATTCGACGTCAGCGACGTGGAACATCCTAAAGAGATGTATAAGGTGGTCATAGGTGACAGAGGCACCGACTCGCCCGTACTTACTGACCATAAGGCATTCCTGTTCGACAGGGAGAAAAATTTACTGGTATTACCTATCACTGTAGCCGAGATACAGGGTGAGCGGACTTCTTTGAACCAGTATGGCGATTATGTGTTCCAGGGAGCCTATGTCTACGACGTCAGCATAAAAAATGGCTTCACGCTCAGGGGAAAGGTAACTCACTACGATGACGACGAAGTTTTCAAGAAGAGCGGATACTACTTCTATGGCGACAGGTCGATATCGAGAAGCCTTTACATAAAAGATGTGCTTTACACAATGTCAAGCTCGATACTTCAGCTAAATGACCTTGATACGTTGAAGGAAATAAAACAACTGAAACTTGATTGATCAGGTTCGGATATAATGACATATCAGGGCGCGGGTTACCCTGCCTGCTGCCCTGTAATGTCATAAATTATGGATACATTAAAAAAGTAAAAAAAAATGTAGCTTCTGGCAACAGGATAATAGCCACCAATATTAATGTGGCCATATCCACCATTTCATTATCAGTTCTTTAACGGGAATACGATCAGCGTCTGTAATTCCGAAGGCGGCGTGACCGTCGGATCATTCAGGTACATCTCATAGGCCACTCCTGTCGGCTCATAACCCTTATCGATAATGAAGTTGGTAAGCGCCCCATACGCATGGCACATCTCATCACCATATGGGCCGGTATACAGACAGGTCCCCAGTTTGCCGCCGGGGATCTCGCCCGGATTAATATCCCCCTTTCCCGGAAGCTTTTTTGCTACCGGGAAACCAAGTTCGATATCCAGGTTTTCCATGTCCATGTTATAATAGGCAGTAAATGGCGGGCCTACGGGGTTTTCGCCAAGTTCGCAAATGTATTGTATGATCGATCCGTATCCATTCCCCAGCACCTGCGGTAAATTCCGCACGGACGTCCTTGCCCTTATAGATAACACCGGTTGAGCGGGCTGTTCTTTGAGTTCGCATTTGAAAGACATTGTTATTACTCCAGACCAATATATCGACTATTAGATAGCCGTAAGTCTATCCATCCAGATGGATAACTTAGCTAAGAATTGTTCTGCATAAAAATATCATTTAGCGTAGTGTTTGACGAAAGTATTTTCATGAAAAATCATCAGGACGGCCACATAAAAACATAAAGTGAGGGATCGCATGGCTTACCCTCGCCAAATACATATCTTTTTATGTTTCCAGGGTAACCGTGATCGGAGTCGTATTATGCGTAATGTCAAATACGGGCGACCTCTTTTGAGCCACATCTATGAGCTCCAGCAATTGCTCACGGGTGGCATTCGATTTGATCTTAAAGGTCACGCGTATTTTTTCATATCCTCTCCTGACGCTATTCGAGATCCCCAGGAATCCCCTGACATCAAGGTCGCCCTCCAATCTTGATTCCACCTCGTCCAGCTGGATCCCTTTTACGGCAGCGTGGGCTACCAGGCTTGTGGTCAGGCATGCGGAAAGTGCTACCAGCACATATTCTACAGGGTTAGCTCCCTGGTCTTCCCCTAAAAGTACCTGAGGCTCATCCGCATCAAAAACATATGGCTCGGTCCGCGTATCGTCTTCCTTGCCGGCCCCGTAAAAATCCTTGACCTTTGCGCGGTTATGCATCGAGTTGACCCATTTGTTGGTCGCGCGAAACTGGAATTTTGCAAGTCCCGGTCTCTCTTTTATAGTATCGATAGTGCTGTACAGCTTTGTGACATTTATACCGTTCACGATCTTTTCTTCTATCATCTGCATTGACATTCCCGGATAATAATCAGACCCGGGTGGTGTTAAGATTTTGTAGCGGTTTGTGTCATTAACACTTTATGTACCTGGTTTTTTAATGCCTGTATGTCTGAATATGACTTTCGGCCATTCTTTTTAGAATTATATCATGTTTCGGAAAGTGTTAAAATATAGTTTATATTATATTCTAATGTTATCGGGATGTCCATCAGTGTGAGTTTGTATGCGTAGAGAGACTCCGGAGAAAAGCGGGATAGATAAAACACCTGAATCCGTGCTTATACGAGTTGCCTTTTTATCCCTTATCGTTAATGTCGGCCTGGTCATAGCAAAGTTAGGCCTCTCCCTGATCTCGGGAAGCCTGGCACTTCGCGCTGACGGCATACACTCGTTTGTAGACGTCATCATGTCCGTAGCACTGATCTTTGGGATAAAGATCTCTTCCCGTAAGAGCAAAGGCTATCCTTACGGCCTCTATAAAGTGGAGAATATCGTATCTGTGGCCATCTCGTTATTGATATTTCTCACGGCGTACGAGATAACGCTGGAGGCATTGAGCTCCAAGGGCGCTCAACTGCCATACAGCGGATGGGTCCTGGTAGCTGTCGCACTTATCGTTCCGGTCCCTTACATTCTTGGAATGTATGAAGTAAAAGTGGGTAGAAAGTATAACTCGCCAAGCCTGATAGCGGACGGAGAACAGCACAAGGTCGATGTCCTCACCGCATCTATAGTGTTCTTTGCCCTGCTTGGCCAGTACTTTGGTATTCCGCTCGACAGTATCGCAGCGATAATAGTAGCCCTATTTATAATCCGTTCGGGATGGTACATTTTAAAGGATAGTATGCGTACCCTTCTCGATGCCTCTATAGATCATGATACCCTGGATACTATCAGAGCCGCCATACTATCGGATCCCATCGTTAGAAGAGTAAAGCGGATAACGGGCCGTAATTCAGGGCGTTTTATGTTTGTGGAAGCGACGGTAACCATGGCCGGATCGGATCTGGAGAAGGCGCATAATGCAAGTGAGAGGATCGAAGATCAGATCCGTAAACTGGTCCCTAACGTAGATCGTGTACTTATCCACTACGAACCGGAAACGAAAACGCATTTGCGCTATGCCATTCCTTTACAGGACAGGGAGGGTAAGCTCAGCCCCCACTTTGGGGAGGCGCCTTTCTTTGCGCTTATAGATTTTAACGTAAAAGAATGTAAGTTCGAGCGTCAGAAAATAATAGCGAATCAGGAAAAAGAGTCTGAAAAAAGAAAAGGGATAATGGTGGCAAAGATGCTGCTCGATAACGAGCCTGACGTAGTGCTCACAAAGCAATCTCTCTCCGGAAAAAGCGCGTCATATGTTTTTGGAGCCGCGAACATAAAGGTAAAAGAAACAGATGCTGAATCAATCTCCCGGGCCATAGAGCAGATAGAGCGTGAGCTTCGATGGAAGAATACTATCGAAGAATAACCACGACCCAAAAAACCAATACAATAAAGGTATCTTTATAGAGGATCCTATATTACACCAATAACTGATGCAAAATAGTTATAGAATATCAATGACCATTTTGAATACAATTTATTTATAGCATAATGGATTACATTACTATCCAAATATGGTGAAAATCCTCGGTCACCAGAAGTTATACACAATCATATGTATCAAAGCGTATGATATGAGGAAAGACCATCAGGATACATGATCTGTTCATCCTATTGCCGGAGAGGTACCAGTATGGATTTAAACGGAAACCGAATCACAAAACGCGGGATCGAGCTCTTACAGGATCCGACGCTCAATAAATCCACCGCATTCACAGAGGAGGAACGTCAGGCAAGAGGCCTGGTCGGTCTTATCCCCGACGTTATCGAGACAGAAGAGACACAGATAAACCGCGTGATGCAGCAGCTCAACGATAATTCCTCCGACCTAGACCGGTACATCTACCTTATTTCACTTCTCGATAACGACGAGACATTATTTTACAAGGTGGTCATGTCAGACCCCGCGCATTTCCTGCCGGTAATTTACAGCCCGACGATAGGCGAGGCATGCTTGAAGTTCGGCCACATTTTCCAGCGGCCTCGCGGCATGTATATCTCGATCAGGCGCAAAGGCCATGTAAAGGAGATACTTCGCAACTGGCCGGAAAAAGACGTCCGGTTCATATGCGTAACGGACGGCGAGCGAATACTCGGCCTCGGCGACCTGGGCGCTAACGGAATGGGTATACCCATAGGAAAATTACAGCTATACACCGCCTGTGCAGCAGTGCCGCCCCACGTCCTTCTTCCGGTGTTCCTGGATATGGGAACGAATAACCGCGATTGCATTAACGATCCGCTGTATCTCGGCATCCGCCAGACAAGGCCCCCGGCTGAAGAGATATATGAGTTCACGGACGAGTTCATGTCCGCAGTGCAGGAAGTTTTTCCCCAGTGCTGCATCCATTTCGAGGACTGGGGAGGTGTCGATGCCATTAACCTTCTGGAGCGATACCGTGAGAACTATTGCTGTTTTAACGATGACATACAGGGCACTTCAGGCGTCATACTGGCCGGCATCATCAACGCGCTTAAGATCGCCGGCAGCAGGCTGAAAGACCAGAGGATATTGTTCCTTGGAGCCGGCTCTGCGGCCATCGGGATCGCCGATCTTATCGTCTCTGCCATGATGCAGGACGGGCTGACGAAGGAAGAAGCGGTCTCCCGCATATGGCTCTTCGATACCAAAGGCCTGGTAGAGTCAAGCCGATCGAAGGTAAAGAGCTTTCAGAAGCCTTATGCGCATACACATACGCCAACCAGGGATTTCGCCGAGGCGATCGGGTCCGTCAAGCCTACTGCGATAATCGGCGTGAGCACTACAGGTAAAGCCTTCAACAGGCGTGTTATCGAGACCATGGCCACTATTAATGATCGCCCCATTATTTTCGCGCTGTCGAATCCTACGGACCATGCGGAATGTACTCCTGACGAGGCGTACGAATGGTCCCGGGGCCGTGCCATTTATGCTGCCGGCATTCAGTTCCCGCCAGTAGAGTATAACGGTAAAAAATTCGTTCCCAGCCAGGCAAACAACATGTATGTTTATCCTGCTATCGGAATGGCGGTGTATGCCACTCAGGCAAAGCGTATCACTGACGATATGTTCATTGCTGCTGCTCATGCAGTTGCCGAACAGGTCACGCAGGCCGAACTTGACTCAGGAAAGATTTACCCGCACCAGTCGAATATTCTGGAGACAGAGCTATATACGGCGACGAAAGTGGCAGAGGTCATCTTCGATAAAAGCCTCGCGGGAGTGGACAGGCCTGAGAATATACGCGCATTCATTGAATCGCATGCATATAAGCCTGAATACAAGAGCCTGATGTAAAAACAATAATAGCAGACATATTGTATTAGCGGCAGCCAGGACTTTCATACGGGAATACATTGACGGAAGCCGTATACCCTGCCACTATTATGGCAGGATATTTTACTCCTTATTTTTATTAAAAGTGATTATGAACGTAGCCCCTTTACGATCAGGGTACTCTATATTCCCTTTAAGCTGTTCTGTCAGAGTGACCACAAGCTGCAAGCCCAGCGAATCAGTATTCCGGAAATCCATGCCTGCGGGCAATCCTACGCCGTCATCGCTTACGACAAGCCTGTACAGGTCATTCTCGCAACACATTGACACGCAAATTCTGCCGGATCCCGTATCTTTAAACGCATACTTCAGGCTGTTAGAGACCAGTTCGTTAATTATCAGGCCGCAGGGGATGGCGGTATCGATATCCAGGAAGACATTATCTATGTCCGTATCGACCTCAATGCCCGGGTAAAGTGCATAAGAGCGCTTTAAAGATACGATAAGGCTTCTGACATACTCCTTGAAGTCGATCCGGGCCAGGTCTCTGGACAGGTAAAGTCTCTCATGGATCAAGGCCATGGACTTGATACGGCCCTGAGTGTCTCTCAGGTGTGCGCTGGTATTTTCATTGATCGTATTCAGTGCCTGCAGGCTCATGAGACTGGAAATGATCTGAAGGTTGTTCTTTACCCTGTGGTGTATCTCTTTAAGCAGTAGCTCCTTTTCTTTCAAAGATATCTCAAGGCACTCTTCGGCGCGCTTACGTTCTGCTATTTCCGCATGTAATGCCTCGTTGGACAGCCGTAGCGCTTCTTCGATATGCGTCCTTTCGATCACCTCGGCCTGAAGTGACTCGTTCGACCGCTTTATCTCCTCTTCTGCGAGCTTGCGTTTTGTAATATCCCGCAAGGTGATAAGCCTGCCGTAATACTTTCCGCTGCCGCCGCATAGAGGAGATGTATGTATCTCGATCCATGATGGTTCTTGATGGCCGTTGATCAATATCTCTGAAGACCCCTCTTTGTCACTGCGGCAATAATCGACGAGCTCAGGCCATTTCGTCAGAACGGTATCTACAGGCTGCTCGATCGAAGACTCCGCAGCTCCGAGCATCTTCATTGCGGCAGGATTCAGATCGACGATATCTCCCTCATTGCTTAATACCATCACACCGTCGGCCATACTGTTGACCAGGACCTCTCTTGCCACCGGCTTGATATCAAACAGCCGCTGCCCGAAAATACTCCAGGTGTAAAGCAAGATCGTAATGCCCATGGCGACGGGCGTAATATCTATGTCAGCCCAGGGATTGAACCTCACCATCCAGAATATGCTCGTTATCATCGGCATCATCGTGCCCAGCAATAACGCCGCAGCCTTAAGGAAATTCTTTTTATAGGATCTTATTACGGTCCATATCAGTAACACGAACCCTGCAAGCAAGAGTATATAGGTGTATATAAAATTGGCCCACAGGCCGGCGCCATGGTTAAAGACCACCAGGTCTTGATGCCCTGGTCTTAGCCATATAAGCCCATGCAATTCGTTCGTTATCGCAAGTAGGATTATAATTACAGGTACGACACAGATCAGCATAGTTTTCTTTGTTATAGGCCAGCGATCGCGATATCCGTAATCAAGGACAAATAACAGCCACAGCGGGCCTGCCCATGTGACCGATATGTATGATAGCAGCGAGAACATTTCACTGACGTCCTCACTCATTGCGGCAGGTTCCCCCATGGTCACAAGCGCCCAAAAGGAAACTGCGGCCATCAATATTGAAAAATAGGTTCCGCCGGGGACTTTACGGCGCTTCCATGTATAATGTCCCAGTATAGCGGCCATGATGGATATAATAATATAGCCTAGACTATTGAGCGATAAATCAAGGATCAATATAGTCCCTCCCGTACACCTGGCCATGGATCATGCCTGGCAAAATACCCGGAGGTGATCCCCATACTTCCGCTATATGATATTTTAATATCTCCTGCGTTTTTAATACGAATGAACGATGAAGCGATGACGGATAGCATCTTTCATACCACAATTATTCCATATTGTTACCGGGAGTCATGCAATAAGCGAGACCATAATAATCGGTCGGCTAATATTAGTTTATATAAGATATATAGGTTTATATTGCATTTTCTTTGCATTTCTGAAATTATTTGTTTATATTTTTTAAAAATTAAGAACGAATAAGTTATATTCAATATGGAGATATTTAGTAAATAATAAAAGCGCAGCAGGCCGTTTATGTGCCAGGGGCATTTCTAGCACGGATATAATTAGCATGATCATTGGAAAGTAAAGGGCAGTCAAATATTGAAAACTAATGAACACTTAAAAATATATGAAAATTTTGTAAAAAAATAAAAAGGAATAGTTAAAATGATCCGCTCAATTTTTCTACCACATCTTCGATATTTTTCTCGACGCCCGTCTTCTTCCAGATCACTATCCCCGTAGCGCCCACTGTTCCGCCTCTGGATTCGCAGGCTTTTTTCATCTGAGAGATGGCACGGTTCCCGCCCGTCCAGTAAAAGGGCAGGCCTTTAGTGACAAAACATGCGATCTTTTTACCTTGAAGCGATGGAAGCTGTTTCAGATATGCCGCCATCACGGGCGAAACAGAAAATGCCTGTACTGGAGCGCCTAATACCAGGGCGTCGTATGCGCTTAGGTCCGGAAGCTTATCGAACCGGATGTTCTTTGCGTCTCTTTGTTCGCCGCCCGCGGGAGCTATACGTTCAATATTTACCGAATGCCCTGCCGTTGATAGCTTATCCTGAAGCTTTTGTGCCACTGTAAACGTATTACCTGTCTGAGAATGAACAATGATACCGATTTTCATAATTGATCTCCTTAAATATTAACCGTTTAATTATTAAGTCTTTATCTAGAAGGAAATGATAATAGACGTTCAAAAAAATGATGGCAGAGCATTGTGAATTCCAGAATTATCTTATTACCGGCCCTTCTTTTGGGTTATTAAAAATGAAAATAGTATTTTCAGTAATACTCCTTTATGACCCGTATAGCGTTTAAGGTGACCCATTTGCTCTGTTTGCCTTTTTGTTCGATGTCTACCTGGAAACGACCGTTAAAAGTATTTTCCAGTACCCATTTGCCATGCTTGTCCTGCTTAGATATCAAAATGTCCATTGCATCCTGCATTCTATCATCCCTGCAGCCAAGGCCGGTCAATATCCCCAGGATCTCCAGAATGTCCGTTTGATACATCAGCGGGAACCCTAACTTCTTCCAGCCGGGTTTTGAAACACGGCTCAAATCATGGCTTTTTTTGTATATATGATGGATGAGCAGGTATTCCATACCGTTTTCTATAGTCGTTTTCACATCAGCGGACCGTTCATTCTCAGGGATTTCCGCCAGTGCCTTTAACGCCTTTACTACACCCATGTGGCAGGTGTGTTTTCCCCAGCATGCATCAGATCGATCATAGGGCCAGCCTGTCGGGAGTGCTGTTATTCCATCATCGAAACGCTGATATGTCGTGATCCACTTGATCCCGTCCTGAAGACGCGGGTCGTCTAAAAATCCTAGCCTTATCAGGCTCCGGACCATATTACCGGTCAGACAGGGAATAACTTCGCTGTGCCTGCCTCCGCCGTTTTTTACGCTAACCGACATGGAGAAACCGCCGCTTTCCCTGTCCTGTGAATTATTTAGAATGAACTCGCATGCTTTTTTGACCCGGGAATCCTTTTCGCCTGCCCCGAGTTCTGCAAGGATAATGACCTGCCATACGGTCCCCGTATACTTGGCCGTGTAAAATCGCTTAGGGTCAACCCAGTATCCTTCATCGTCCTGTTTCTCTAAGATTGCCGGCACAATGCCGGTCTTCATGATATCCTGTTTAGCATCCGTTACTTCGGGATCGTTCTCAGGCCTATCTAAAATATCACGTAAAGTAAAATACCTGACAGAAGGGTTTTCCTTTTCTAGCAGCCAGTCAACGGGATCGCCGTTCAGGACGGATCTCCAATCACTCATGTTTTTCTTTTAGACTGGATTTGATGATTAAATTTCCGCACATATCATTATTTCTGGCAACTGACAGGATAAGTCAGTCACATAACTTGCAGACATAAATAAATATTACTGATACAGAATTGAGCATGAAAAAGGTACCATTATGCGTTATGATGAATTCGAGCGATTACTCTCTAAACTGAACATTTCCGTTATCCCTAAGGACAAAAAACGTATACGAGGCTATGATGTCGATACGTACAGGACAATGGCTAAACAAACTGAGAAAATAGATTTTGACTGCTGTGACGGCAACAGCTTTTGCAGATACATTCATGTCAACGGCGTCGGATGCTGCGCGGATTGTGTCGATACTTTAGGGCACTGGAAGAGAGAGGACGGTACTCTTGACGATGATTCTGCCAGAATGATGGCCGAGTATTGCGACCTGCACGATGGGTTCTGCCGCGACGGGACGGGATGCATATTACCCAGAGAACTGCGAAGCCCTGTATGCCTGTATCACATATGTTCGGATGCGAAGATGACGGAAGAGGAAAAAGACCTGCTTCATAAAATAAAATGTGGTATAGACGGGAGTTATCGTGATCCGGGAGAATGATAATAATTTGATTATCGTACAATAAAATAAATATATTTATATATTTTGTTTATTTTCTGTCCATAGGGATGATATGAAAATGTCAGTGAGTATATTGTCGATCATTCTTGGATTGTTCAATGAACGAGGCGGTCCGAAAATTCAGGATATAAGCACAATGCCGTCCTCGACGGAAAGAGGAACGGACTGCTGCGAGATAGTCGAAAACGCCAACAGTATCATCTTGACCTGGGATACTCAGGGAAAGATCATGTACATGAACAAGTTCGGGCAGCAATTTTTCGGCTATACCAGCGACGAGTTAGTCGGGAAAAGCATAATCGGTAAGATCCTTCCTGAGATGTCACGTCCGGGAAAAAGTTCCGCTGACATGATCAAAGATATTCTTAAAAATCCGGAGCAGTACGTTTCGAATGATGCAGATGAGAATATCAAGAAAAGCGGTGAGCGAGTCAGGCTCCTGTGGTCAAATAAAGTGATAAGGAACAGGAAAGGAGATATCGTCAAGATAATATCGGTCGGAAATGTCCCGAAAGAATATCTCTGATCCGTACGACTGTATGAATTTTTTTAAGACCGGGAAAATAAACAGAATAACCCGGCCAATTTTATCTACCTATTAGTTTCAATTTGTTTTTCAATAAAGTATCCGCGGTCGGCGAGGCGTTTTGGGTTTGCCCGAGCAAAGCGAGGGATGCGTAGATTGCAGGGTAATGGACGCCGCCTCAGTCGGCGTCGCTTAGGGCTTGCGAGCGAGCATTCTGCGAAGCAGAAATGCGAGCGGGGTGCAAGCCCGGCCCTGACATCGAAGCACCCAAAACGACGAGTAGCGAGCGAACAAAGTGAGCGAGCGTCGAACCCGCGAACAAAAACATAATAGAAAAATACTAAAAGATACGTATCCAAGCCATACGGCCGGATACTTCAATAAAGAGCGCCGTGGGGGCGATTTGAACGCCCGAGCCCCGAGGGGCACAGGTTTAGCAAACCTGCTCCATACCAGGCTTGGATACCACGACATATAGAAGAAATGCGAACCCTAATCTACTCTAATAGTATTTAATATTTTCCGGTTTCAAAAGATACCGGACATTCTATACATTTTTATCAGGCTAATATTAATAGTTTTGGTAATCCAGTTACCATTAAAAACCCATACGGCAAGTCGAAATGATTTACAGGCACTTCAAGCCTCAAACATTGACGCTCAGGCTAAACCCTACCGCCTGAGTCTCTTCGCTGTTCTCCGGCAGGAAGAACACATAAAGCGGCATAGTCCCGTTCTGTGTTACTTTTTCAAGCGTCTCTTTATCGACCTCGAACTGGAAGCCGATAACGGCCTTCCCGGCAGAAGAGCCATGTAAAGCATTGATCAGATAGATGTCAGGTAAAATCTTAAGGCTTATAGCAAAAGTCCGGGCAACATCCATGTTGCCGCTTTCCACAAGCGACCTTAAAGCAGTATATGCGTCAACGTTAGTTTTCAGCACCAGGTATTTTCCCATACATCCGCCTTCTCCGACCGACATATGCGATGGCGGGTCCAGTATCGAAATGCCCGAACCCCATACGAGAGCCTGTAAAGACATCGCTATACGCGAATAAAGGATCTCAGTGTTAAGCTGGGCGAAAACATCCCCGGGGTCCTCGAGATATTTTTTTGCGATCCCCCTGACGGCAGTGTCATCCATATAGTGCTGTGCCGCGCTATAGGGTATGGACATGTCGACAGCGCCCTCCGTGCTTATCAGGTTATAGTAAGCGTCGTCCACCCAGTAAGAGATCGTCTGGTCAATAAGTAATTCCAGATCCCCTAAAAGTACGTCATCGTTATCCAGTTTATTAAGTCCGCATGTAGACTCGAGCATCGGGTATTTTTCATGCACGAACGCCTTCATATCCGATACTTTTGTCCTGTACGCCCTCATTGGATAAGCCCTGCATGCGAACGGCCTTGCCCCATGGACGCTACACAGCCCATCCTTCAAGAACGGGCAGGCATGATCTATTGTCCGGATATACATATGCACTTCGGGATTAAGGTTAGTAGCCCCGAGCTCACAGTATTCATTGAAAAACTCGACCGGGGACATACCCAGGTGCTCCGCAAGCCTGTAAAGCTCAAAGGTCGTTAATTGCACGAGATCCTGGTTGGCGCAGCACTGGCCGCACATCTCACATTCGAACGTATCATGAACACGCATAGGCTACTCACTTTAATGTCAATGATGCCTCTTGATTGAAATAGTTTTGTTAATACGTTGATTCATAATGCGTGTGAACATGCCCGTTGTTCCCGGGCTTAATGCATCTTCATCTTAAAGACTCAAAGGACATCTCAAAGAACTCAACGTATATTTAAAAAAACTTTGAGATCTTTCAGTCTTCTTTGAGTCTTAGTAGTTTCGGTGTGTGTTTGTACCGGTTGGTTTTTTGTGGGTGTTCTCATAAAGAAACTTTTTGATGGTCATTGAAAAAGACGTGCATGTAACATTCATTATGGGATCGATGTTCTGCCGTGATGCCTGTCGGATGGCAGGCAGACACGTAACCTCACAGAAACACGGAAACACAAAAATTTTTTTAGAATTTTAAGATCACGAAAACCCTAAGGTTCACTCACCAAACCACAAAGGGCTCCAGTATCACCGTCAACGCACTAAAGTCTCAAATGCACGGCTTAATGCTCGAAGCGCTCTAATTCACCAACGCTAAAACAAGACACGAACATTCTCCAAAAACACTAAATTTTAACTGCACGGTTGACGCTTACACGACTAATAAATCTGTTATAGGTCGGGCGAACACAGACCGGGATATTAGACTTTCGTGCCCCTTGGAGAATGTTCGGGCCTTGTTTTAGCGTTGGTGACTTAGAGAATGTTGGTGCGTTCAGCCGAGCGTTAGAGGTGTTAGTGCGTTGACGGTGATACTAGAGCCCTTCGTGGTTTAGTGAGTAAACTCTTAGTGCTTTTTGAGCCCTTAAAAAATCATAAAAAAAATTTTGTGTTTCCGTGTTTTTGTGAGGTTACGTGTCTACCTGCCATCCGACAGGCACAACCATAAAAACATCATCTCAAAGACCATTGAGTAAAACACGTTCTTTCATCCTTAAAACCTGAACAAGACCCCGCACATCAAAGATTTTGTGTATTTTTTATTTTGGTGGTTGGTTATAGCAAGTGGTGTAGGGTGTTGTTTATGGTGTTTTTATGAAAACAACAACCAACAAAAAACCAGGACAAACCCCACCGAAACTACTGAGACTCAAAGATGAGAATGAATTACTCCAATAAGCTTCCTGCAGGATTAAAATCAATAAAAACCTATCAAACGATTAACTATCCTATTTACGGGACAAGACACCATGCCAGTCAATACACAATAAGAAAAATATGATATCAGGCTTTATTCCTGACAAGTTCCATCAGGCAGGTGTTGTCGAAATCATCAGGGTTACAAACGGCGCAGGAGTGCTTTTCAGTCCAGCGCTTATATCTCCTGACTTCACGGCCGCATTTTATACACCTGTAAACGTTTATCTTGGGCCGGACTTTTTTCCGGAACTCGTTAAGAGGCATGTCGATCTGGTCTTTGTTGACCTTGATGAGCATCGTCTCATCAGACGTGCCGTCGCATGAATCACAATACTCTACGCTTCTCAGAGGCCTGTAAGTGGAGATAGTCTGGCCGCAATTCCTGCACCTGTAATGCCATTTCTCCCGTTCCACGTAAAGATCGTTGGTCCTGGCGCTCGGAGATACCCCCATCTTCTTGCACGCCTCCCTAAAATTCTCTCCGCGGTGACCTCTTTCTCCATAAAAATGATAGGCATAAATGTGGGCTATCTCGTGTTTTAAGACCTCGTCAAGTGTCTCCCACCCGTACTTCTCGAGATATCTTGAGGATAACACGATGCCCAGCGGATTGCTGTGCGCATATCCAATGCGGCTGTAAAGCCGGTCGCTGATGCGCACCATGATATCCGGTATTTCGTTATCAAAGTAATCTGAGTTAATTGCGCAAAAACGTTCTCTTGTATCCAGCAAATATTCGTTTAAGTTCTGCATCTTTGCATCATTATCGTTTTCCATTCACTCACCTTTCATTTTTGAAAAGCGGTCTTACCGATGTATATCCGCACGAGATGTGTATACCGCCATTATAGCGGGAATACCGGTACCTCTACAAGACGCCAATGCCGCTCAGGACATTTGACATCACATACTTATACAAACCCATTTATTAACTTTGTCGTAAAATGGCCAAAAATTTCGATATATTATTGATTGAATAGCAATAAAAAGAAAAATAAATCGATGGGGACGATAATGTTTATATATACGTATTTTTTCCTTTTTTATAAAAATATACGTCAGGCCGGTTTCAGTAAAGATTTAATAAAATATTGCCGGCATCATCATAAATAGCTAAAACGGCCCTTGGAGCCTAAAGCAAGGCATTGCGGATGTTATCCCGCGCGCGCAGCACTTTCTGGTAATCGCTTAGCTCGATTATCATGCGGTCATGTCCCCTGAGCATGCCCAGGTCCAGAATACCGTCTCCTGGACAGAGATGCTGGTCCTTTAAGCCGTCATTGTCATTAACATGGAGATACGAGATCCCGTCTATCTCTAAAAATCTTTGAGGCTCCGGACAGGTAATGGCGTGGCCGACATCAATGGTCACCCCGCACCCGCATTTTTTCTGGAACTCGGCCAGTGTCACGGGATCGGTACAGAGATAGGTCTCCCTGTTCGGCATATTCTCTATGGAAAGCGTAACTCCCGCGGACCTCGCGCGGTCCCCGGCCTCGCCAAGCACCTGCATGGCCGCCTGTTCGCAAAACTCCCTTATGCGCGGCATGGGCTTATGGACTATGCCGGGATGGGTGGTCACGAACTTTGCGTTTATCTCCACAGCCATTTCTATCGACTCTATTAGCTGTTTTAGCGTTTCCTCTCGTATACCCCGGTTAACGCTCGCCGGGTTCAGGTCGATGGTCGGGGAATGCATGTAAATCTCGACATTTTTATCACCCATATTTTTGAGAGTTTCCCACTTCTTTTCTCTTGGCCACATAGGCCCCTCGCAGAGTATCTCGAGCGCGTTAAAACCATCGCTCATAGCTGTCTCTACCCAGGTATCCGGTGGGCTCATGAACAATGCAAGAGTGGAAAACCCCAGGCGTAAACCGGAATGCATCGCCATGATAGAATGGTATGGCCTCAAAGGATTATAACGTTACGCTACCCCAAACACGACTTATTGTATATATTCCAGGTAACTATTCGCCGATTCTGCGGATTAACCATATGGCTTTGCAGATGAACCATAGAAATGAAATATATCAAAAAAATAGGAGCAATACCTTATTGAAGCCCAAGACGATAGCATTCATGATCATCCTGAGCATTATCATGACATCAGGCTGTACCTTCTCGAGCCAGGATACCGGCGAATCCGGGGATACGGGGATAAGATACGTGGAGGAGTATTGCCAGGGCCTTGAGCATCACTTGAGTGCAAAAGAATATTTTGATGCAGGGACCGACCTCTGGGATTCTGGAGACCTGGACCGGGCTATCGACCAATACCAGGAATCAAAGCGAGAATACTCCATTGCTGGTGCCCATTATATGAAAATGAAGGATCATGCGAGCGAATGGAATGAACTTAATTTTGCGGAAAGCCTGACAATGTACACCGATACTATGATAAACGCGTCGAACTGTTTTATCCTGGCCGGAAATGAATACAGGGAGAATGATGAGACTGCTGGAGACCAGTACTTTATGGACGGACAGAGACTTGTAAGCCAGAGCAGTGTAATGCTGAACAGGTCGCTTGAACTGATACCCGAATGGCTAAAGGGAAGCTAAAATAAAACATATTTGATATATTACATGGTTTTTAGGTATACCCCTTTCATTCCATTTACCAAAATAGGCACAAAGGCAACAAAGGAACACAAAACTGCCAACCACAAAGCGCACAAAGGCAAACAAGGAACACTAAACTGCCAACCACAAAGCGCACAAAGGCAAACAAGGAACACTAAACTGCCAACCACAAAGCGCACAAAGGCGAACAAGGAACACAAAACTGCCAACCACAAAGCGCACAAAGGCAAACAAGGAACACAAAACTGCCAACCACAAAGCGCACAAAGGCGAACAAGGAACACAAAAGACTTTTTTAGAAGATGATCATATACTAAAAAAATTTGTGTACCTTACTAGCCTTCGTGCGCTTCGTGGTTAACAGTCTAGTGTACCTTACTCGCCTTCGTGCGCTTCGTGGTTAACAGTATAGTGTACCTTACTCGCCTTCGTGCGCTTAGTGGTAAAAAATCGTGTGCATCAGCGCCGGTGAAATGAATGTTATAATGAGTTCTTCTAACGCCAATGACCATTAATTTAAGTAAAGGTCGCTTAAAGTTAAAAATCAGGAGCCCGACGTGGTTTCCACGTTGACCTTGACAGGCTCCGCATGGCTATCCTCATACTTTTTGAAGAACCTGAAGTACAGCAGCGCGGCGGCAGTATACAGTCCGCATGCTGCGATGTACGGCAGCACATAGGAGCCGCTCGACATCAGAGTCCCCGCTATCATTGTGCTGGCAGCTATCGATATATAGCTGCCCATGGAGGTCAGGCTGGAAACCGATGCCATCTCATCCTCTTTTACGATCTCCATAGAGAAGCTGTTGCTTATGGGCATCGACATGTTCATGAACAGCATCCTAAGCACATATGCAGAACCGACCAGGAACAGGTTAGTCGATATCGCCATTATTATAAGGAACGGTATTGAGATCATGTAGGTGAGCGAGATGGTCTTGACCTTCCCGAACTTTTTGACCAGGTAAGGGACAGCCACGGCGCCAATCACCATCGATGCCTGGGCAAGTGCGAATATGACTCCGATCTCATTGGGGCTGGCAGCCAGTATCCTGTTAAAGTAGACGTTGAAGAACGGCACTATAAGCCCGGCCCCGAGGCCTATAAGACAGCTTATCATGACAAGTTTTTTTACCCGGTCAGACTCGGCCATCTTCTTTATCATGACCCTGATGTCCCGCGGCTTGGCGCAAGCGCTCTTTTTATCATTGATGAACACCAGAGGCAGCACCGATACCGTCGCCAGTATCAGCGAAATGAACAGGGTATATCGGTATGAGCTGATGCCGGTGCCGTCTATGCCGAATATCATGTTCCATAGCTGGGGCAGATAGCCGCCTACGGCAGTTCCCAGCACTGTCGCGACAAGGAACAGCGTGAAGTTGACGCTGAACAGGTATATGCGGTCGTCGGCGTTACTGTTCTGGACAAGGAACGGCGAGGATATGACGGCCGGCACGGTCGCAAATATCCCGCTCATTACGCTCAGGATAAGCAGTATCTCCTGGGACGTGACCGTATATAGCAGGTACATTGTCACCGAGGTCAGTAATCCCGAGATTACAAGGCTTTTCTTACATCCGATACGATCGCATATCTGGGCTGCCGGGAATGCGAACAGGCCGGTCGCGATCATGGTCGCCGCGATGATCAGCCCTAAAAATCTTTCGTTGTATCCCAGCTTTAGTATGTAAAGGTTGAAGATAACGTTGGTGATCCCGATGCATAACGATGAAAGGAACGTCGAGGTCAGGAACATTCGTGCGTTCGGTGAAAACTTCTTAACGGCTTCAATGTAGTCGCGTATCAAATATCAACCCTACCTTTTATTAAGTTTTTAAATCTAAGATAATTAACATATTTTGTGGTTTTTTCGATTTTAGTACCAAATATACAGGCAACCATAGATTTTAATGATAATATAAATCCTTTTTACTATGCAAGCTAAAATTTAAACGCATATAATAAAATAATGTATTAGTTTGGTATTAATTGATAACAGGGCATAAGCGCTAACACCCATACAGATCATATGGCCGCGGAGGGCTGTGAAAGGTTATCATGCATGACGGGAGCGGCCTTTTCAGCGTTCCTGAAATAATGATACATGAGACACGCGGCAAGAATGTAAGCCGCACACGTGATCCAGTAGGGCAATATATAATTGCCACCGGCCATAAGCAGGCCTCCGGCGTAGGTGCTGACACATAGCGCCAGGCTGTTGCCGGTAGACATTACGCCCACTGCAAGCCCCCTTTCCTCTGCCTTTAACTGTTCCATCTGAAAGCTTGTCGTGGCTGGCCCCGCGACATTCATCAGGAACATGCGCGCGACATATGAAGTGGACGCTATCATGAAATTATTCGTCGCTGCCATCATGATAAGAAACGGCACGGACGACATCTCCGTTATTACGGATGACCTGACCTTGCCTATCTTTTTCACAAGCCATGGGATAGCCATGAAACCCATGACCATCAGGATGTCCGCCGCGGCGAATACGATGCCGATCTCAAAGACGCCTGCGTTCAGCACTTTCGTGAAGTATACATTGAAGTATGGCACGATCATGCCGGAACCGGTGCCTATGAGCATGCTTATCGCGGTGAACTTTTTTACGTTGGGCGATAGCTTGAATCCCCTAAATGTGAGTTTATTGACGGGCTTAAGCTCGCTCCTGTCTTTCATAAAGAGAAGCAGGATACATCCCGGTATGAGCAGAAAGGCCGCGGCGAGAAGAGTGAGACGATGGCTGCCCATGTTCGCCAGTGCAGGAATATGCACCCATATTCCGGACAGGACACCGCTTATCGCGCATCCTGCGACTGACGCGGTCCAGCTCAGTGCCGAGTTAGCGCTGAATACCCGGACAGAGTTTTTCCCGACGTTATTCTCAATAAGGAATGGCGCTACACATACTGCGCTAACGGAATTGAAAACGCCTCCGATGCCGCAGAACAGGAGCAGTAATACGGGGGAATCGGTAAGGAATATGGGGAATACCGTTGCGGCAGACAGGAAGCTGGATACTACCATTGATCTTCTCCTTCCGACCCGATCGCATAAAATTCCTGCCGGTATAGATGTCAATGAGGATGCGAGAAGCGTGACGGACAGCAGCAGCCCGAGAAAATCCTCCCGGAACCCGAGGTCAAGGATATACAGGTTGAACACGACCCCATACACGCCGGCGTAAAGGCTGATGATGAAAGTCCTCAACAGGAATAGTTTTACATCGATATTAAAATTAAAAAGTTCTCGAAAATAATTTCCGATTATACATGTACCCCCGGTGGAGCAAGTGTAGTGTGTCAGGGCTATGATACTTTAAATCTTTCTGCATGCCCTGCCAGCCTTTAGTAGCAATTACAGGCATTTGCTAAGGGGATTTACAGGTAAACCTGATTTATGATATTATTAAAAAAATCGATACTTGTTTCCGGTGATAAATAAAATATCAATTTATATTTATTGACATATTACTCTTTTTCGGAAAATGGTGATGATATGGACCTTATATGGTTAGCGGTTATATTTCTAATACTGGCATTTGTGGCATATGTATTGGGTGCAAGAGGCGTGGCTGGCTTTAGTGTCGAGATCGCAAAGTGGCTGGTCATAATCTTTGTCATACTGGCAATAATAACCATATTATTCGGCGGCAGAGTATTTTTAGCCGGAATGCTGGTATAGAGCAAAATTCTTTAAATTTTTTTATATCATGCCTTCCTTAGTGCTCTGTCCCGTTAATTCAATGGCCCGTCAGTTTATTATCGGACAGGTTTTCAATGTTAGTGAACTTGCAGGCAGTATATTGGTGCAATGGATTTTTATCAAAGGCTCAAATGACATCTCAAAGCTATTTTATTAAATGAAACGTTGTGCTCTTTGAGCCGTCTTTGAGCCTTTGATAAAAATGCATCGGAGCACATATTTCCAGGTAAGAAAACGCATCAGGGATATTTGGGATGCAAAACTCAAGAGTGAAAGGAAGATACAACTTAATGTAAGGAAGAAGATTTTTAATTATTATTTTTTTGTAAAAAAAGCTGCCATAATTAACCCTTACTTAAAATTTTTAAGGCTTACGACAAGTACAAATAGTCAAACATATAAGTGATAATAAGCGCATAGCAAGCGCTCCATCTAAAGGTAACTAAAGGTCCGAAAAAGGGGATGGGGACCTGAGGGAGCATTAAAGTGTTAGATAATAATCTATTACTATCCATATTTCTTATACTCGCATTTGCAAAACTGCTCGGGCTGCTTGTGGAAAGGTTCGGCATTCCGGCCATAGTGGGAGAGATATTCGCAGGACTTGCGCTGGGCCCTATGGCGCTCGGGATAATACACCCGTCTGAGCCGCTCGACTTTTTAGCGAACATGGGCATAATGTTCATGATGTTCATAATGGGTCTTTCCACTGACCTTGAGAACGTTATAAAGGCAAGCGCCCGAACTGCGACAATGATCACAGTCATCGGCGCTGCGATCGTGTTCGTCGTGTCTGCCGGAGTGACTTTGCTTGTGGGCATTTTGCTCGGCCAGGACTTCTTCTACTCGCTGGCACAGGCCTGCCTCATAGGCATAGGCCTCACTTCCACTTCGACTGTCATCGGGTTTAAATATTTAAGCGACCTCGGGGACAGGTTTTCGAACGTGTTCAAGACGCTTCTGGCAGTGGAAGTGACTGACGGCGTATTCTCTATCATGCTTCTGGCGATCTTTTTATCCGTGATCAACATGTTCACGATCTCAGACGGTAAGACGGCCATAAGCGAGTTCTTGCCGATGCTGGGCTGGTCTAGCTTTAAGCTATTCTTACTGATAGTTGGCTTCATTATATTCGTGATGAAATTCGGAGGGAAGGTCGCGGACATTCTGCTGGGAGTATCGAACAGGAACAAGGAAGACAGGGCCATCATCACACTGTCGCTTATTGTCCTGTTCGCGGTGGCCGGGCTAAGCGACTGGCTGGAACTGACCAGTGTAATAGGCGCGTTCCTGGCCGGGGCGATACTTGCGGGATCACCATACAGCGAGACAGTGATAGCCCCAAGGATCAAAGCACTGGGATACGGGCTGTTCATACCGATATTCTTCGCATACACAGGCGTGCAGATGAATTTCGGCGCATTGCTCGGAGGCCCGAACATCCCGATCGCTGGCGGGTTCGGCATACCGTTTTACCTTATACTCTTCATAGGATTGCTCATAGGCGTTATGGGCGGGAAATATCTGGGAGTGATGGCAGGCTGCGCATTGTCAGGGAATTTCAGGCCTTTCGAGGCAAAAAGGATAGGAACATCGCTATTATGCATAGGGGAAGACACCCTGGTAGTGGCACAGATAGGCACGATGGTCTATTTTGCCAGAGATATGCCGCTAGTCACGCCGGAGATATTCTCGGTCCTGGGGCTGCTGATAATAGTATCATCGTTATTGACGCCGTATTTCATAAACAAGGCTTACGCGGAAAAAGAGTACAGGCCGATGTCACCCCGTAACGGGAATGGCACCAGGAGCAGGATGAGGAGCATATAAGCTAATTTTTCATCCTTTTTTATGTGCGATTTTTTTAATAATATTACTCTAATAAACCATCATGAAATAAAAGAATGCAATATAGAAAGACCTTGAGGGAAAACATTATATGCAATAAATGCATTTAGGATTCTGCAACACACCCAAAATCATTGAATGCGCCGGTAGTGTAGTGGTTATCACTGTGGCTTGCCAAGCCACAAACTCGGGTTCGAGTCCCGACCGGCGCACTCGCGAATTTTTTTAAAGATTTTCCTTGAAAGGCAGTCATGTTTTTACTATAATGTATCTTATTTTCCGGATACTGTTATCCAGGTAAACATTAATGGACGGTAAATCCCTTATTTGTCAGGGCTTTTTTAATAAATGCTTAAACAGTAGTGAAAGGACAAAGTATATTAAAATTTTAGAACTCTAGGTGGAGTGTAAGATATATCATGGTCCGCGACCCGGCATGAACATCGCTGGCGAGTTCGGGTATCCGGCGATCGTGCAAAGGTCATTAGCCATCTGAACCCTTATGGTATTTCGAAAATCATCGGATGACATATAAAATACTGTCAATATTTTTGAAGGTATATTTTATCTTCTGCCACATTAAACCGGAAGACATCGCCCGTATCTTAAGGAAGGCCATTAGCTGGAAGATAATTTATTTAATAAAGTATATAATAAATATTAACATGTTATTATGGAGATAATAAGATGACCGGGCCAATTGAACTGAACCTCATAACCGGCCGCACAGTATGGCAGGGAGTCGCCATAGAGGGCCACAAGCATGAAGATACGTATACAAAAGCTTGCGGGATAATCGAGATGGACGTAAGCGACCTGAAGAGGCTTCGCGTCTTCCCGGGGCAGACGGTAAAGGTCAGGTCAGATCATGGGGAGGTCATCGTCAAAGCCGTCAAGGCGACACAGGGACCTCATCCCGGCCTTGCTTTCATCCCTATGGGGCCGTGGGCGAACCAGGTCATTGACCCCAAGACATATTCGACAGGCATGCCCCATTTTAAAGGAGTGAGGATAACGGTGGAGCCTGCTCCCGGCGAGAAGGTGCTGAACGGCATAGAGCTATTACAAAAAACGACCTTGAATCTGGAGAAGAAATAATGGAGCACAGCCGGTTATCACTATTAAATGCATATCAAAGGAGAACTAAGCCCTTGAAGAGCAAGAAGGTATCAATAGTACATACCAGCGATCCGGTAAACGGCCCGAAGAGGGCTCTTGACCTTATAGAAGCTGATAAGATCCTGGAAAAATACGACAGCATACTGATCAAGCCCAATTATGTTAACGGCAGCCTGCCCGAAACGGGCGTCACTACCGACCCCAGAGTCGTAAGGGGAATAATTGAATATTTGATAGGGCACGGGTGGACAGGCAGGGAATTAGCGGTCGGCGAGGGCGGCATGGCAAGCATCGATACCGCGGATACCTTTAAAAAGGTGGGGCTTCTGGACGAGCTTAAAGAATTTAACATAAGGATCATCGACCTTAATAAAGAGCCGCATGTAGAGGTTGACATAGAAGGCGGAAGATCGCTAAAGAGCATAAAAGTGGCAAAGCCATTCATGGAGTATGACTGCATACTATCCGTGCCGAAGCTTAAGATACACTGCTGGTCGCTTTCGACCATATCCATGAAGAACATGATGGGAGGCATATTGCCGAAAGGCATTATGCATGATGACCTGCATCAAAAGATAGCCGACCTGAATAAGGTGATAGGCCCCGAGCTTACTGTCGTTGACGGCATACTCGGCTGCCAGAGACATGAGCTTGCATGCGATCCGATCAATTCGAACGTGATAATCGCCGGCGAAGATTTCGTGGCCACGGATGCTATAGGGTCATACCTCATGGGATTGAGGCCCGAGGACGTGCAGTACCTCGCCCTGGCGAAAAAGGCCGGCCTGGGAGAGAATAATATAAGTGATATCGAGCTTGTCGGCGATGACATTAATGTACTAAGAAAACATTATAAGATGTAAAATATCTGGTCCGAAGCCCGGATCATAGACATAGATCATGCTGCTGCCGGGCGAATATATGATCTTATATTGATAGCGGTCTTTCGCATTGTATCAAGATCACATAAAGGTGTTTGAAATGGAAATCGTATATTACTATGATTCTAAGTACAAGAGTAACGTCGACGAGCTTACAAAAGACGATGCTTTCATGAGGGTCGACATCGTCAACAAAGAGGCCTCTTCCGTAGGCACGGATAAAAAAGAGGGATATTACCTTTATATTAAGTCAAGCGACGAAGAGACGTTAAAAGGCATCGACGCGAAGATCACAGAAGCATGTGAAAAGAAAAGCGAAGAGTTTATCAAGAAAGCAGAAGGCAGCGAGTCTCAGACCGTTATCGACTACATTCATAAGGAAGCCGATGAGGCCGCCGAAGGCATGGGCGCCATCTTCGGCTAATCTATCCTGGAGGCCGCGATATAAGCCTCCCTTTTTTCAGGGCGTATCACATCGGTCACTTTGAAGCCTTTTTCTTCCAGCTCTTTTATCATAGGCTCAGGATCCTGCCGATCGCCAAGCTTCAGTACCTGCATCACCCTGCCGCGGCTTTTTAAAAGCGGCTTAAAGCGCATCGTTATGGATATAGAGACCTCCGGATCTACGGTCATGTCATTCAGAATGACGTCAAACTCCCTGTTCAGCCGGGAAAGGTCCATATTAAAAGCATCGTCGAATATTACATTGACTCCGGGATATTCTTCTACGACGCGCTCAAGAGGCTCCCTGAACTCCTCGCTAAACTCAATACCCGTCACATGGCTTGCTATCCCGGAAGCGTACATGAGAAATCCGCCCGCGCTGGAGCCGATGTCTAGAACTGTATCACCCTCGTGAATAACGCCGGTTTTTTCCTGGATGCCCTTTAGCTTAAAATATCCCTGAGGCCGGTCCTCCTCTGCCACTTCTATGGCACAGCCGTGTTCCACTTTTTGCGAGGGCTTGGTGACGGTCTTTCCGTTCACGGAGACAAGTCCGCGCTGAATGAACCGCTTTGCCCTGCTCCTTGAGGAGATGATGCCTTCCGTCACGAGATACTCATCGAGGCGCATGATGCTATAAGTTCAGGGCGAAAATAGATTAATGTTTCTGTCTGGAGGTTTTTGTAATAGAGATTATCGTAGTTACACCATCGCGATTTGATCAGTATCAACTATAGGCGGCCGGTAAAATATAATGCATGGCGGGGGATGCCAATAAAATTTACAGGCTCGAAGGATGTCTCCACCAGAACCTTCCCGGCAGATACTCCTCTTCGATGCAGGGGCATAGTTTTAAAATATCTTCCTTATTGCAGGTAAATACCTCTTTTAATGTCGTATCGAACCCGGCCAGAGACTCTTCCATGAGACTGAGATCATAATCATAGCTAAGTTCCATCATCAGTATTTCCAGAACGTCCCTTATGTTGAGGTCGTTCTCGACCTCCGCGCATACAGGTTCCGGCTTGAAGAAATATTCGACTATGCCTGAATAACAACTGGCGTAATGTTCGAGATCGGAACATAGTAAAGCGCGATAGTCGCCTCCGCGTTTTTGCTCGAACTCTTCCATCTTTTTATTTATGCTCTCGAACCTTTCCAATAATTCTGGAAGCTGTACTCCTTTTTTAAAGATATAATCGAACCAGAAAGAGAATATACGTTTCCTTACCAGCGGCGTACATGCCCTGCAATTCGCCTGCCCGATATTATCGAAGTTCCTGTCCAGCTCGTCGATAGCCTGCTCATATTCATCGAGCATCTTTTTTACGGCATCCGGCTCATCGTCAATAGAGTCTTTAGGGGATGAACATATCAGATCTTCGCATTCCACCCTCTCCCTTACGAAATTCTTCTTCGTATTATCGGGCTTAAAAAAGTTCTTTAACTGGCCGTCTTCTGTGCCTTCGGCCCACTCGTTAGCCTCAGGGTCGTAAACGACGGTAGTCCCGTTTTGTATATATGAGTATATACGTACCCCGTTGTTAAGATCTTTACAGTTCAGCAGTTCGGCTGCCTTTGACACATATTCTTCCCGGGTTAATAGAGAGTTACCTGATCCGTCTATTCCCCATTCCCTGAGAAAAAAAGCATGTTTTACATAATTGTCAAAAAGATTATCCCCGTCCATACAAACCCCTCTATGACAACCAGTTATGTTAAACGGCATGCATATTAATCCTTTTCATATATTGGAAATATTATCGGGAAAATAGTAGTTTTTTTCATAGTAACTTGTAATAAAAAATTTTGAGCTATCACGACTATTCATCATAAGCCCTTATTCATAGCAACTTTCAGTGTTACATAAAAAATATTTAATTACATATCGGTTGCATCCGCATATATTTATACGACCTCGCAGTTAACCGATTTTTTTCATCAGGATAAGATAAAATATATATGCTATGCGTGATTATTAAGAAGGGATAATATGAAAGAAAATTGAGCCTTCCACATAATTATATAATTCTGAAATCGTGCGAAAAGCTCATTCGATATCATAAAAATTTTTAATTCATTTATCAAGAGGAAGAGTACATAATGTCGAACGAAACCCCCGTAAGTACCTATGGCGCAAAGAGCATCCAGGTGCTTGAAGGCCTTGAAGCAGTGCGAAAAAGGCCAAGCATGTATATAGGCTCCACGGATTATAGGGGCCTGCATCACCTGGTATACGAGGTCGTCGATAACAGTATCGACGAGGCGCTGGCAGGTTACTGTAAAAACATAGAAGTAATGATAAATAATGACGGGAGCGTAACTGTAATTGATGATGGAAGAGGCATCCCCGTCGACCTGCATGAAAAATACAAGAAGCCTGCAGTAGAGATAGTCATGACCATCCTCCATGCCGGAGGAAAATTTGACAGCGATACCTACAAGGTATCCGGAGGTCTACACGGAGTAGGCGTATCTGTGGTGAACGGCCTGTCCCAATGGCTCGAGGTCGAGGTCAAGAGAGACGGCAAGCTATACTACATGAGATTCGAGAGAGGAAAGCCCGTCACTGAGCTGAAGGTCATCGGCGAATCCGATCATACCGGCACTAAGATCACGTTCAAGCCGGACAGCATGATATTTGAGACGCTGGAGTTCCAGTATGATATACTGGCTAACCGCTTACGAGAGCTTGCGTTCTTAAATAAGGGCGTATCCATCACCTTAATGGATAAAAATACGGATACTTCTAACATATTCCATTATGACGGAGGCATAATTTCCTTCGTCGAATATCTGAATAAGGAAAAGACAGCCCTGCATCAAAAGCCCATCTATTTTGAGAAGCAAAAGGACTCGACCATTGTCGAGATAGCGATGCAGTATAACGACAGCTATAATGAGGTCGTCCTGTCTTTCGCCAACAATATCAATACCCATGAGGGCGGCACGCACTTAAGCGGGTTCCGTTCTGCCCTTACCCGAAGCATCAACGATTATGCGAAGAAGAACAACATGCTGAAGGGAGACCAGCAGCTTACCGGTGATGATGTCAGGGAAGGGCTTGTAGCCATCATAAGCGTAAAGCTGACCAACCCGCAATTCGAGGGCCAGACCAAAGAAAAATTAGGCAACAGCGAGGTCAAAGGCATAGTCGAGTCGCTGGTGTCCGACGGCCTTAACGATTACCTGGAAGAGAACCCGTCCGAAGCTAAGAAGGTCATAGAGAAGACTATACAGGCAGCCCAGGCAAGAGAGGCTGCCAGAAAGGCCAGGGAGCTTACGAGACGCAAGTCGGCTCTAGAGTCTACGACACTGCCCGGAAAACTGGCGGATTGCTCGGAAAAGGATGCTTCAAAGTGCGAGCTGTACCTGGTGGAGGGAGACTCTGCAGGAGGCTCGGCAAAACAAGGAAGAAACAGGGCGCACCAGGCGATACTTCCGCTCAGAGGCAAGATCCTTAACGTAGAGAAGGCAAGGCTTAACAAGATATTGCAGAGCGAAGAGATCAGGGCGCTCATAACCGCGCTTGGAACGGGCATAGGCGAAGACTTCAACATAGAGAAGGCAAGGTACCACAAGATCATCCTTATGACTGATGCCGACGTTGACGGAGCGCACATCAGGACTCTTCTGTTAACGTTCTTCTACCGCTATATGCTTCCTCTCGTCGAGGCAGGATACGTTTACATCGCGCAGCCGCCCTTGTTCAAGATCAAGAAAGGAAAGGAAGAAAAATACGTGTATAACGAGAAAGAGCTGAACGCCATCCTTGAAAGTATGGGAAGGAACGGCGTTAATATCCAGAGATACAAAGGTCTTGGTGAGATGAACCCTGAGCAGCTCTGGACGACCACGATGGACCCGGAAAAGAGGACGGTGCTGAAGGTCTCGCTTGAGGATGTCATCGAAGCGGACAGGATATTCACGATCCTTATGGGAGACAAGGTCGAGCCGAGACGCGAGTTCATAGTTCAGAACTCGAAGCTGGTAAGGAACCTGGACGTATGATCATATGGCTGAACAACAGACTTTAGAGAAAATCGTACCCGTCAAGATAGAAGAGGAGATGAAAAAGTCCTACATCGATTACGCGATGAGCGTAATAGTGGGCAGGGCTCTCCCCGACGTCAGGGACGGCCTGAAGCCGGTCCACCGCCGTGTACTTTACGGCATGTACGAACTCGGCAACACTCATGATAAGCCGTATAAGAAATCGGCAAGAGTCGTGGGTGACGTCATGGGTAAGTACCACCCGCACGGCGACGCCGCGATATATGATACCATCGTAAGGATGGTACAGGACTTCTCGCTGAGATACCCGCTTATCGACGGCCAGGGCAACTTCGGCAGCGTAGACGGTGACGGGGCCGCAGCTATGCGTTACACCGAAGTGAGAATGGACAGGATAGCCGAAGAGATACTTAAAGACCTGGACAAGGAGACGGTAGAGTTCGTCCCCAATTTTGATGAGTCGCTAAAGGAGCCGTCGGTGCTCCCGGCGATGCTGCCGAACCTGCTCATCAACGGCTCTTCAGGCATAGCAGTAGGCATGGCGACGAACATCCCGCCACATAATATAACCGAGGTCATAGACGGCACGATCGCAGTCATTGAGAATCCGGATATCGCGCCTATAGACCTGCTTCAATACGTAAAAGGCCCGGACTTCCCGACAGGAGCGTTCATTTACGGCCGCGAAGGGATAAAAGAAGCGTATCTCACGGGAAGAGGCTCCGTTAAGCTCAGGGCGAAAGCGGACATCGTGGAGGAAGGCGGAAAGAACACGATCATAGTCACGGAGATACCATACCAGGTGAACAAGGCAAGGCTCATCGAGAACATTGCGGACCTGGTCAGGGATAAAAGGCTTGAGGGGATCTCCGATCTCAGGGATGAGTCGGACAGGGAAGGTATGCGTATCGTCATCGAGCTAAAGAAGGCCGCCAACGCTAATGTCGTCCTCAACCAGCTTTTCAAGCATACCCAGATGGAGACGACGTTTGGCGTGAACAACCTCGCTCTTGTTGATAACGTGCCAAGGACGCTCACTTTAAAGGAGACCATAGAGTGCTACATAAAGCACAGGCAGGAAGTCGTAACAAGGCGCAGCATGTTCGAGCTTTCGAAGGCTGAGGAAAGAGAGCATATCCTCTCAGGGCTGATAATAGCGGTCAACAACATCGACGACTTTGTCAATATCATTAAAAGCTCGTCCAGTTCCGAGGACGCCAGGAACGCGCTCATGGCAAAATATGAGCTTTCTGAGGCACAGGCAAAGGCCATACTGGATATGAGGCTGAGAGGGCTGACAGGCCTCGAAAGACAGAAGATCGAGGACGAGAGGCAGGCGCTTCTAATGACCATAGCGCACCTTAAGGAGGTCCTTGCGAGCCCGAAGATGGTGCTCGACATAATAACGAAAGAGCTTGCGGAACTTAAAGAAAAATATGGCGATAAGCGCAGGACAGTCATAATTGAATCATCAGGCGAGATAGTCGATGAGGACCTGATACCGGTCGAGAACATGGTTGTCACCATCACGAACACGGGCTACATAAAGCGTATGCCCGTCAACACCTACAGGACGCAAAGGCGCGGCGGCGTCGGAGTCGTCGGAATGGGTACGAAGGAAGAGGATTATGTGGTGGACCTCTTTTCGGCGTCCACACATGACAACATCCTTTTCTTTACTAACAAGGGTAAAGTGTATTCGTTAAAAGTATACGAGATACCGCCTGCGGAGAGCAGGCAGGCCCGCGGTAAGGCGGTCATTAACATCATAAACATCGAGCCCGGGGAAAAGGTCAACGCCATGATCCCCATCAAGGAGTTTGACGACAGCCATTGCCTCTTCATGTGCACGGAAAAGGGAACCGTAAAGAAGACAGTGCTTTCTGCGTTCCAGAACATCAGATCGTCCGGCATCATCGCTATCGGCCTCTCGGAGGGCGACGAGCTTATCTCTGTAAAGCTCACTAACGGCGAGCAAGAGGTCATGATAGCGACATACAGCGGCAAGCTCAACAAGTTCTCGGAAAAAGACGTGAGAGACATGGGCCGCCAGGCGCATGGAGTCATAGGCATCAGAATGGCTGAAGGCGACAGGGTCGTCAGTATGGAGATAGTCCAGGAGAACTCATCCGTACTCACGATCTGCGAGAACGGGTTCGGCAAGCGTACGCCTGTAAGCGAGTACACGCCACACAGGAGAGGAGGGCAGGGCATGATCAATATTAAGACAACGCTGCGTAATGGCGGTGTCGTGACAGTGGCATGCGTTACCTCCGAAGAGGAGATCATGATGGCCACCATGGACGGCGTCATGATAAGGATGAAAGTCTCAGACATTGCGGAGATCGGAAGGAACACGCAGGGCGTAAGGCTGATCAAGCTGAGGCCGGAGGACAAGGTAGTGGCCGTTGCCAAGGTCGTGTCCGAGACAATAGAAGATGAGATATAGGCGCAGGAAAAGTCCTGCGGCCATTTCTTTCATAATTTATTTTTTGAAGCGTCATTAAAATTTGTTTATGTGTATTCTTCATTCCTCACATGAACATGATGCATTATGACCATAGTATACAATTAAGTGTAAAACGAACCGGCCACATAGATATATAATAGCTGGCGCAAATTTTTTCGCAGCACAATAAATATCATTTTATCCAAAATCTAGCGTTTATACTTTTATCGTTATCTTCCGGATATAATTTTATTAATGCATAAATTCATAAATTTTATGAATAATGAAAAAAAGACAAAAAATCTTTAATAATTCATAAAAGTTATGAATATTTCATAATTATTTTTATAATTCACAATTTTTGTCTTAAAATCATTTTTGAGCATTAATATTTTATCTTTCATAACTTTTATGAACTTTTTTGATTTACTAAAAAGGTTATAATGAATAAAGTTTAAATATATCTTGTATACATAAGGTTGCCTACTACCGTCTTAGTAATTTATATACAGGTAGCCGGAAAAGAGTTGAAACTGAATGAAAATGATCAATTTTGCAAAACCGGACAAAGAGGTGTATTGGACATGATGAAAAACTGCGACAAGGAATACATACCGTCAGGCTGTGCCATCTCTGGGATAATGAACAAGAGGGGCAAGCGTATAGACGGTAAAAAGATCATTAAGTCCATATCCCTTATGCACGACAGGTCCAACGGGCTTGGAGGAGGTTTTGCAGCATACGGCATATACCCGCAATACAAAGACCATTATGCATTTCATATAATGTTTGACGACATCGAGAGCAAGGAAAGGCTTGAAGGGTACCTGTCAGACAATTTCCTGATCGAGAAGGACGAGAAGATCCCGACGAGGAAGACCGAGAACATACACAATCCGCCCATACTATGGAGATATTTCGTCAAGGTGAACGAATCAAAGCTGGAGGAAATATGCGAAGAAGACTACGTAGTAAGGCAGGTCATGCATATCAACTCGAAGTTCATGGGCACCTTCATATCCTCGAGCGGTAAGAACATGGGCGGCTTTAAGGGAGTAGGATACCCGGAGGACATCGCGAAGTTCTACAGGCTCGAAGACTACAACGCCTATATCTGGACATCGCACGGAAGGTTCCCGACGAACACCCCCGGATGGTGGGGAGGGGCTCACCCGATAACCCTTCTGGACTGGTCAGTCGTCCATAACGGCGAGATATCCTCTTACGGGACTA